>NZ_JBBEUE010000007.1:0-147196 GCF_037402435.1 Acinetobacter sp. NS-4
CTCATGACTCTAATATCGACTAAAATCTATTTTCAATTTCAGCTTTACGAACAATTTTTAGTTTTTAAAATAATTTATGAAAGAAGTCTATAGATATTATATTCTAGATAAATGGTTTATTATTTATTTTTTATATAGGATTAACTAAATTTTTTCTTCACACTTTTTACACTCCAACATCACGCCTAATTTCTCTTTTCGTCCTTGTTCAGTGATCACCCAGGGACGTTTTTGCCACGGCGGATCATGCCGTACATGCTGTGTATGGCCACAGGCCAAATCTGCAACCCAATGCTGTTCTTCATCCTGGTGAAAACCAATAATCGCTTGCTGCATAAAAACATCCTGACAACTCAAAATAATAGATAAAGCTTTACCGAAATTCAGAAAAAGAAAAGAATAATCTCCGTTATACTCTTAAGCAGATTAATTTTAAAAGAGCAAAGATATGCGTGTACTTGTTGTGATGGATCCCATCGAAAATGTCAACCTGAAAAAAGATTCCTCTATGGCCATGCTCTGGGCAGCATCACGCCGTGGGCATGAACTGGGTTATGCATTGCAGCAAGACTTGTATATCGAACAAGGTAAAGCCTTTGGCTTAATTTCACCACTTAAAGTATTTGAAGATTACGATCATTATTTTGAGCTAGGCGAAAAGAAAAAAGAGTCCATCGCGGCTTATGACGTGGTGTTGATGCGTAAAGACCCACCGTTCGATATGAACTTCGTGTATACCACTTACATTCTGGAACAGGCCGAACGTGAAGGGGCGTGGATTATCAACAAGCCGCAAAGCCTGCGTGACTGTAATGAAAAACTCTTCGCCACCCAGTTCCCAGAACTTCAGGTTCCCACTTTGGTCACTTCACAAGACAGTTTGATTCGCGAGTTTCTGAAAGAACAGGTAGATGTAATTGTAAAACCACTGGATGGCATGGGCGGTACAGGCATTTTCCGCTTGTATCAAGATGGCATCAATATTGGATCTACCATTGAAATGCTGACCAATAACGGTACCCGACCGATTATGGCACAGCGTTATATTCCGGAAATTGTGGAAGGGGATAAACGTATCCTGATGGTGAATGGCGAGCCTGTACCGTATTGTTTGGCACGTATTCCACAAAATGGTGAAGTGCGAGGCAATCTGGCCGCCGGGGGCTTGGGGCAAGCTCGTCCACTTTCTGAAAATGATAAAGCCATTGCAGCAAAGGTGGGACCTTATTTACGTGAAAAAGGTTTGGTTTTTGTGGGCCTGGATGTGATTGGCAATTATGTGACGGAAATTAATGTCACCAGTCCAACCTGTATTCGTGAAATTGATAACCAGTTTGGAACTTCAATTGCCGACGATTTATTTGCCGTTTTGGAAGCAGGTATAAAAGCTTAAGCATTATTTTGATCCATCAGAGCTCCTAAGAAGGGGCTCTTTTTATTTGTCCTATTTATTTATCCGATTTTTTTTATTTGGATCGGGGGAGATTGGTGCGAATTTATGAACCGGGTAAAAAATAGCGCATAAAATGCGGTGAAAAATGCATATTTTTGCTCGATTAATAATAAAACTAGTTTAAACTTTAAAATCTGAAGAAAAAAACAATGAAACGCATGTTGAAAAAAAGTAAATAACCTTTCACGGTTATGCGTTTGTGATTACAATTGTTGGCTTAAAATCAAATCTCGTTATCCCTATTTTAGAATTGAAGAATTAGACTGTGACCCAAGCAACGCAAACAAAGCCGAAACATGTGATGATGATGGCTGCCGGAACCGGCGGGCATGTTTTTCCAGCACTTGCTGTTGCCAAAGAATTACAGCAGCAAGGGATTCAAGTGTCTTGGCTGGCAACACCAACCGGCATGGAAAACCGCTTATTAAAAAATCACGACATTCCAATTTATCAGATTGATATTCAAGGTGTACGGGGTAATGGTGCAGTACGTAAGTTACTGGCCCCTTTTAAAATTTTAAAAGCCACTTTAAGTGCCATGCGTTACATGAAACAGCTAAAAGTCGATGCCGTAGCCGGTTTTGGCGGTTATGTGGCTGGTCCTGGTGGTTTGGCGGCTCGTGCCTTGGGTATTCCCGTGATTATTCACGAGCAAAATGCCATTGCCGGTTTTACCAATACCCAGTTATCGCGTATTGCAAAAACAGTGTGTCAGGCTTTTCCCAATACTTTTCCGGCAAGTGCCAAAATAGTCACTACAGGCAATCCGGTACGTAAAGAAATTACTGAAATTTTAAGTCCGTCCTGGCGTTATCAAGAACGTGAGAAAGCAGGTTTACCGCTGCGTATTTTAATTGTTGGGGGTTCCTTGGGTGCACAAGCGCTGAATGAGCGTGTGCCTGAAGCATTAAAACAGCTCAATGTGCCGTTGAATGTTTATCATCAATGTGGTCAAAACCATGCCGATGCCACTCAGGCACGCTATGTTGATAAATCGGCATCGTTAAAGGTTGAGGTACAGCCCTTTATTGAAGATATGGCTCAAGCCTATTCCAATGCAGATTTAATTATCTGTCGTGCTGGGGCGCTTACTGTGACTGAAATTGCTACTGCGGGTGTGGCTGCCGTTTTTGTTCCACTGCCAAGTGCCGTGGATGATCACCAAACTGCCAATGCCAAATTCTTGGCTAATAGCAGTGCCGCTAAAATTTGTCCGCAAAGCACTTTAACCCCAGACAGTTTAAAAGAACTTTTAGCACCGTTGATGAATCGTCAATTATTGTCTGAAATGGCAGTGAAGGCCCGCCAACAGGCTCAACCAGATGCAACCCAACACGTGGTTCGTTTAATTCAAGAATTGTAAATTAGAGTAATATATGTCCCCATCTACTCCTGCTGACCAAGCAAAAAAGTTAATTAAAGTGCCTGAAATGCGCCGTATCAAACACATTCATTTTGTCGGGATCGGTGGTGCAGGGATGTGTGGCATCGCGGAAGTATTAAAAAACCAGGGCTACAAAGTTTCTGGTTCTGATATCAAAGCGTCTAAAACCACGGCACAACTGGAAGAAAATGGCATTAAAGTGTACATCGGCCATGCTGCTGATAATATTAAAGATGCCAATGTGCTTGTCGTTTCAACCGCAATTGATCCTGAAAATCCAGAAATTAAAGCAGCTATTGAAAGCCGTATTCCAGTAGTACGTCGTGCAGAAATGCTCGGCGAACTGATGCGCTATCGTCATGGTATTGCTGTTGCCGGTACCCATGGTAAAACCACAACCACCAGTTTAGTCACCTGTATGTTGGCGGAAGAAAACCTTGATCCAACCTATGTGATTGGTGGTTTGCTGAACCGTACCGGGGTGAATGCTGCGTTGGGTGCCAGTCGTTATATCGTAGCAGAAGCAGATGAATCGGATGCTTCATTCTTGCACTTGCAGCCTATGGCCACCATCGTGACCAATATTGATGCCGATCATATGGATACTTATGGTGGTAGTTTTGATGTTTTAAAAGATACTTTTGTACAGTTCTTGCAGAAACTTCCATTCTACGGTCTGGCTGTAGTATGTGGTGATGATGCCAACATTCGTGAAATTATGCCGCGTATTGGCCGTCCACTTTTAACCTACGGTTTTAATGAAGATAATGACATTCGTGCTGTCGATGTTGATCAGGACGGTATGCGTACTCACTTTACCGTATTGCGTAAAGGTCGTGAACCGCTTCGTGTGACTGTCAATCAGCCGGGTCTGCATAATGTACTGAATGCCTTGGCGGCAATTGGTATCGCAACCGATGAAGGCGTTTCTGATGGCGCGATTTGCCGTGCATTAGAAGGCTTTAGTGGGGTAGGTCGTCGCTTCCAGGTTCAGGGGGAATTTGAGCTGGAAGGCGGTAATGTGAAACTGGTGGATGACTATGGTCACCATCCTAAAGAAGTGGAAGCCACCATTAAAGCTGCGCGTCAAAGTCATCCAGACCGTCGTTTGGTGATGATCTTCCAGCCACACCGCTTTAGCCGTACCCGCGACTGCTTTGATGACTTCGTCGATGTATTGTCACAAGTTGACCAATTGTTATTGCTGGAGGTGTATCCTGCGGGTGAGAAACCGATTGTGGGTGCAGATAGCCGTAGCTTGGCACGTAGCATTCGTTTACGCGGTGATGTTGAACCGATTTTAATTGATCCTGTAGATGGCAATTTACCCAATGCGATGCAAAAAGTGTTACAGGCGAATGACTTGTTATTAACCCAAGGCGCAGGTAATGTGGGTGCGATCTCGGTTGATCTTGCACAAAATAATTTGTATTTAAAATAATCACCTTGTGTGATTTTGAATGTGATCGTTCAGTTATAAAGTTTAAGGATATAAACGTGGCAAATGCTTCAAAATTCGGCAAAGTTGCCGTGTTGCTTGGTGGTAAATCGGCTGAGCGCGAGGTTTCTCTAGATAGTGGTAAGGCGGTGCTTGAAGCATTGGTACGCTCGGGGGTGAATGCCGAAGCTTTTGATCCTCAAGAACGCAGTGTGACTGAACTGGTCAACTATGACCGTGCCTTTATTGTGCTGCATGGTCGTGGTGGGGAAGACGGTCAAATTCAGGGTACGCTGGAATGGTTGAACCTGCCTTATACTGGTACCGGTGTACAAGGTTCTGCTATCGGTATGGACAAGGTAAAAACCAAGCAGGTATGGCAAGGTTCAGAACTGCCAACTGCGCCATATCGCATTGTGACCAAAGATTCTGACCTGGATGCCATTGTGGACAGTATCGGTTTGCCATTCATTATCAAGCCGGTACATGAAGGTTCAAGTATTGGCATGAGCAAAGTTGAACGTAAAGAGGACTTTGCTGATGCGATTGCCAAGGCGACTGAACATGATGCGGTGGTGATGGCGGAAAAATGGATCACTGGCCGTGAATTCACCATTGTGATTTTAAATGGTCAGGCTTTGCCAATCATTCGCTTGGAACCACCAAAAGATGTGGCATTCTATGATTATGAAGCCAAATATAACCGTAATGACGTGCAGTACGGCATTCCATGCGGTTTAAGCGAAGATGAGGAAAAGCGTCTGCAAGCTTTGTGTTTACGTGCTTTTCAGGCCGTAGGTGCAAGTGGTTGGGGGCGTATTGATGCCATGCAGGATGAACAGGGCAACTTCTGGTTATTGGAAGTGAATACTGTTCCGGGCATGACCAGTCATTCACTCGTACCAAAGGCTGCCAAAGCTGTTGGTTATAGTTTTGATGAATTGTGTGTGGCTATTTTAGAACAAACTTTAACGGCTGCGGCTCACTAAACTATGGCTCAACTCCCTGCTTCAATGCGTCGTAAACGAGCAGCAATTACTTCAATTCATGATAAGCCACCTACACGTAAGGAAAAGCTTACGAATCTGGGTGGCTGGTTATTGATGCTGGTTGCACTTGTAGTATTGGCTGTGGGGATATATGGTCTGTATGGCGTCATGACTGATGCGCGGGTGGCAGAACTGAATGTGGTGGGTACCCGTTCAGAGGCTGAAAATCGCCAGGTCACGACCCATGTGGCACCCAAAGTAACGGAAAATTATTTTACTTCTGATCTGGAACAAATCCGGGATCAGGCTTTAGAGTTGTCTTGGGTTGATCGTGTGGTGGTCTCACGCGCATGGCCAAATTCAATTCGTGTGCGAGTGATGCCTCGTCATGCCATTGCCCGTTGGGGAACCGGGCGATTATTGAGTGATAGTGGTGATATTTTTGCAGAAGTGGTTCCGCAAAATAACCAGAAATTACCTTTGCTGCATGGCCCTGCTTCTCAGTCAAAAATGATGATGCGTCGCTACAATGAAATTAATCAGTTATTCCTGCCAGTCAATGTTCGTTTAAAAGAATTATATTTAACAGAACGTATGACCTGGTTCATGCAGTTTGATTCAGGTTTACGCATTATTGTGGATCAGGATCAGACCATGGGTAAACTTCAACGCTTGAGTCATCTGGCACAAAGCGATTTAAAACCGGTTTGGGCTAAAATTTCGTCAGTGGACTTGCGTTATCGAAATGGATTGGCCATACAATGGAAGAATTCAGCATCCCCGAATATTGTAAATGGTCATTTTGTTGTAACGATTGATGACACAAGCATTGCAGATGCGAGAATGGTAAAGCCATAATTGAGCGGCTTTATATAAAATAGAGGCTTAAGGCCATAAATTAACTAAACACGTAATGGTAGTAGTAGATAATGAATGAAGCTGTTCCCTCGGTTGTTGCGATTGACATTGGGACACACAAAGTTTCAGTTTTGATTGGTAAGGTACATGCGCCAGACAATATCCAAGTGATTGGGATGGCAACCGCTCGTAACCGAGGCATGAATAAAGGGAAAATTGTTAGTCTCGACAAGGTCATCACTGCAATTAAAAATGCCGTACAAGAAGCAGAAGATATGGCTGAATGCCGGGTGCATTCCGCTTGGATTTCCATTCCAAGTGCAGAATTAAAAAGCTTTTATGCCTCAGGTCGTACACCTATTGAAAATAGTGACCATACAATTACAACAAGCGAAGTGGTCCGTGCGCTCGAGTTGGCCAAAGCCAGCCATCTGACTTCAGATCATTATCTGGTCAGCGCAGTACCTTTAGGTTTTGAATTGGACGATTCTACTGAATGGGTGCAGAATCCGATTCGCATGTCTGCACATAGCATGATGGGGCATTATCAGCTCATGATGTTGCCAATCAGCACCATGCAGAACCTGGATCGTGCATTGAAAGGGGCCAATATTGGCGTCGAGAAAATGGTGGTCTCCTGTTTGGCGACTGCTGAAGCCAGTTTGCTGAAAGATGAAAAAGAATATGGTGTATGCTTGGTCGATATCGGTGCCGGTACCACCAATATTGCCGTGTATCTGGATGGTCGTCTGGCATTGACGCATACTTTGCAACGTGGTGGTGAACATGTCACTCGTGATATTGCTGCGGTATTGCAAACCACGACCGAAGAAGCTGAACGCCTGAAGTTGTTATATGGCTGTGTTGACCTGAAAGTGGTCAAACCTGACCATATGATTCAATTTCAGGGCATTGATGGACCGCAAACCATCAGCCGCATTGAACTGGCGGAAATCATTATTGCGCGTTATGAAGAAATTCTGACTCAGGTTCATCAGGAGTTACAGCGTAATGGGGCCATTCATGGTTTGTATCATGGTGTGGTACTGACTGGTGATGCCAGTCAAATTGAAGGCATGGTAAATTTGGCACGTCATATGTTAGGTGTTTCAGCGCATTTGGGTAATCCACCAGTACAAGTGCATGCTGACGAACAGAATCAGGCTGCTTTACGTCGTTCACAATATACGACTGCTGCCGGTTTGTTGATGTTTAGCCAAAGTGATACGCAAGATACCATTGTAGAAGCGACAGACCCTGAAAAACTGACTGTCTTTAAGCGGGTAGGTCGGGCATGGTCGGCGTTAAACAATCAGTTAAAATCGATATTTTAAGTGAAATTTATTGGGAATATTGTTGGGAAGTTGTACGTCTAACGGCTTGTACTTGACAAGCATGTAGTTGGACAGCATCCTAAAACACAATTTTTATTAAGATCAAGGCAGTATACGGGCTTAAGTGACTGCCAATTACGAATTAGGAAATCCAAAGGTCATGGCCTCATTTGAATTTTTAGAAGATGATCAAAACGATAGCAACGGTCAAGCCCGTTTCACTGTATTTGGTGTTGGTGGTGCTGGTGGTAATGCTGTACAACATATGCTTGAATCCGACATTCAAGGGGTAAAATTTGTTTGTGCCAATACCGACAAACAAGCTTTAGACCGTATGAATGCCCAATTCAAAATCCAGTTAGGCGAGCAAAGCACACGTGGTTTGGGTGCAGGTGCAAATCCTCAAGTGGGTCAAACTGCTGCTGAAGAAAGCCGTGAAATCATTCGCCAGCATCTGGAAGGTACCGATATGGTATTCGTCACTGCCGGTATGGGTGGTGGTACAGGTACCGGTGCTGCGCCAGTGGTCGCTGAAATTGCGAAAGAAATGGGTATTTTGACCGTTGGTGTGGTGACTACACCTTTCAACTTTGAAGGGAAACGTCGCCAACAGTCTGCTGAAAAAGGCATAGAAGCTTTAGAAGCGCATGTCGATTCACTGATTATTATTCCTAACCAGCGTTTGCTTAAAGTGTTCCGCGACATTTCAATGAAAGATGCGTACAAAAAAGCAGATGATGTATTGCTGAATGCAGTGCGCAGTATCTTCGACCTTGTGGTTCGCCCAGGTCACATCAACCTTGACTTCGCCGATTTGAAAACTGCCATGAGTACGCGTGGTTATGCCATGATGGGTGTGGGTTCAGGTCGTGGTGAAACCCGTGCGCGTCAGGCGGCTGAACAGGCAATTCGCAGTCCATTGCTCGATAACGTGACGATCATGAATGCCAAAGGTATCTTGATTAACGTGACCGGTGGTGATGACGTGACTTTCGGTGAAATTGAAGAAATTACCGATGTAGTCAATCAGATAGTCGATCTGGATGAAGGTCAGGTGTTCTACGGTACTGTATTTGATCCGGATGCACGTGATGAAATTAGCGTGACTGTGATTGCAACAGGTTTAACCCGAAATTCAGCCGATTCTGCAGATGCGGTAAAACGTCCAACTTCCCAGCCTGTGACACGCCCTTCTAGTCATGTCGCTCAGGCTGTAGTTGAGGATGATGATGTTCCGGCAATTCAACGTCAACACAACGAGACTAGTGCCGCACCTGCTCCAACCGTGGGTTCAGCACGTCCAACCCCAATGAGTATTCAAGATTACTTGAAAAATCAGCAACGTAAGTAAAGATAGAGCTAGGTAATCTGTATAGATTCAGCAGAAAAGGTAGTCTTAAGGCTACCTTTTTGTTTTTTATCAATGGCTAAATATGCTAACGTATAGCGGTTTGATGAGCAGATGATAGAAAAACATGTTGAAACAGCGCACCCTAAAGCGTGTCGTGAAAGCGAGCGGTATTGGTCTTCATAGTGGGCAAAAAGTCTTAATTAACTTTGTGCCGCACCATGTGGATGGGGGCATTGTATTTCGACGTATCGATTTAAATCCGCCGGTGGATATTCCAGCAGATGCTATGCTGATTCAAGAAGCATTCATGTGTTCTAATCTGGTTCAGGAAAATGCCAAAGTCGGTACTATTGAACATGTCATGAGTGCAATTGCCGGACTGGGAATTGATAATCTTATTATTGAAGTTTCTGCTTCAGAAGTACCGATTATGGATGGTAGTGCCGGCCCATTTATTTACTTGCTAATGCAAGGTGGTCTGGCTGAACAAAATGCGCCGAAGAAATTTATAAAGATTTTAAAACCTGTTAAAGCGCTCATTGATGATAAACGCGCTGTATTTCATCCTCATGACGGTTTTCAACTCAACTTCACCATCGATTTTGATCATCCTGCATTTAAAAAAGAATACCAGTCCGCAACCATCGATTTCTCTACTGAAACTTTTGTCTACGAAGTCAGTGGAGCACGTACCTTTGGTTTTATGAAAGATCTGGATTATTTAAAAGCCAACAATCTGGCATTAGGTGCCAGTCTGGAAAATGCCATTGGAGTGGATGAAACCGGTGTAGTCAATGAAGAAGGTTTGCGTTTCTCGGACGAGTTTGTGCGGCATAAAATTTTGGATGCAGTCGGAGATTTATATCTCTTGGGACACCAGATTATTGCCAAATTTGATGGCTATAAGTCTGGCCATGCCTTAAATAATCAATTATTACGCAATGTTAAAAGTGATCCAAGTAATTACGAAATTGTAACATTTGATGACATTACTCAATGTCCTATTTCTTATGTAAGTGTGACATAAGTCATTGTCTTTTAATGCGAGTGTTATAATATAACAAAATGAATTGTTAAACAGTTCACATATTTTTTTTATTAATTCAAAGGTATGCCCGTATTGGTTACTTTTTATTGCTTGCCAAACGTAGCATAGCTTGGCTAAGCTTAGGATCGCTTACAAAGTCGGCAGCACCACGAAGTAAGTCTTGAGTATCTGGACTAAGGGATCGGGACAGAGATTGGGGTTTTAGAGGGGCTTGCGTCTGAATTCTTAAACGTACTTGCAGTTTTTGTAAGTCTTTAAATTCAGGTAATTGTAACAATTGGGCGATATATTGCTTTTGAAGATATGCAAGTTGACTAATCATAGCTTGATTTGCACCTGTAATTGTCAAAATGCCATGTTGATAACAAACAACTTGCCATTGCTCTGGTTGGGGCAATAGCGGTTGAATGAGTTTTGTAAGTTTCTGCCATGCAGCAACTTGTGTAGAGAGAAACGTAAAGTTTCCTGTTTTTAAGTGTTTTCTTGTTTGTTGAAAGACGTTCACTGGTTCCGACATACATTGTTCCTACATATTTGTGTCTTAATCTTACGCACTTCTTTTAGTGGATATCAAGGAAGAGATCACGCAAGGACATTGACTAAGAACAGTTAAAAGAGGTTTTTATGCATACGCGACGTATTTTATTAGCGTTTTCATTGGCAGCTTCTGCCGCATCTGTAGCTTTTGCAGATTTAGTCGAATTAAATCCTAGCTCCAACAATGCATCGGTAGATCGCATTGAACAATTGACCCGTACTTTGGCTCAAGGGTCTTATGCAGAATCAAATGACATTGATCTTCCTGCTGATACTAGAATGAATGTTCAATTGCGTGAAAAAACAATTGAATTAAACAATGAATCATTGGCTAAAAAATATGGTTCAAAGAATTCACAAACTTATTCTGCTAATGCTTACTCCTGGCTAGTATCTCATCCTCTTCCAGCCATGAAACGTGTGAGCTCAGACTTTGGTGGCCGTAGCATGGCGGGGCGAGCTGAACATCATTCAGGTTTAGATTTGTCTGCTCCAAGTGGTACGCCTATTTATGCGACTGGCCCGGGTGTAGTGACTAAGTCAGGTTGGGGTACCGGTTATGGCCAATACGTGGAAATTAATCACGGCAATGGTTATCTAACCCGTTATGCACATGCATCCCGTTTGATTGCCCGTGTTGGCGATCGTGTGGAAGCAGGCGAGCAAATTGCCAATGTAGGCTGTACTGGTCGTTGTACCGGCCCGCATCTACACTATGAAGTAGTCAAAGATGGACAACGTAAAAATCCATCCCCTTATTTAGCAATGCTGCCATAAGTGGATAACTGCAGTTGATAACTACAGGTATTTGCATGTTCATTAAAGAGTAACTCTATGGGCATTTAGAGCTTTCGAATATAAGAGTATCATTCAAGAGAATAGTTATTGTATAAAAAACCGCCTATATTGGCGGTTTTTTGTTTTATTGCGTAAAGAATGGTCAACAAGTATTTATTATCTAAATAATAGTGCTATTCCGTATTCAGCTGTAGCAATAACTGATGCTCTCTAAAGTATGGTACATATAGAGACTATAAATAAGCTCAAGGAACAGGTGAAATATGGCGTTTTATGGTGATACCGACGCGCAAGAAACCCAAGAATGGCAAGATGCATTTGACTCGGTTTTGCAGCATATGGGTACAGAGCGTGCTGCATTTTTATTAGAAAAACTCTATCAGCGCGCGATTGCCAAGCATGTTCCCATTCAGCGTCTAAATACTCCTTACTTAAATACCATTTCTGTGGATGAAACTCCGGCCATGCCAGGTGACCAAGATATGGAACGCCGTATCCGTGCATTGATTCGCTGGAATGCCTTGGCGATGGTGTTACGTGCCAATAAAACCGGTGACGACCTCGGTGGTCACTTGGCCAGTTTTGCATCTTCTGCAACTTTATATGATGTCGGTTTTAACCACTTCTTCCGTGCCAATAGCGACCACTTTGGTGGTGACATGATCTATTACCAAGGTCACTGTGCACCAGGGATTTATGCACGTTCATTCCTTGAAGGCCGTTTGACTGAAGATCAACTGAACAATTTCCGCCGTGAAGTCGGTGGTAATGGTTTACCGAGTTATCCGCATCCGTACTTGATGCCGGATTATTGGCAGTTCCCGACAGTATCCATGGGTCTGGGTCCGATCATGTCGATCTATCAGGCGCATATTCAAAAATACCTGATGAACCGCAGCCTGATTAAAGAAGAAGACCGTAAAGTCTGGGCTTACCTCGGCGATGGTGAGATGGATGAGCCAGAAAGTACAGGTGCGATTTCACTTGCTGGCCGTGAAAAGTTAGACAATCTTGTATGGGTTGTGAACTGTAACTTACAACGTCTCGATGGTCCGGTACGTGGTAACGGTAAAATCATTCAAGAACTTGAATCTTTATTCCGTGGTGCCGGCTGGCGCGTGATTAAAGTCGTGTGGGGTCGTCATTGGGATCCGTTACTGGCAAAAGATAATTCCGGTGCATTGAAAGCTGTGATGGAAGAAGCGGTGGATGGTGATTACCAGCGCTACCAAGTAAAAGGTGGTGCGTATACCCGTGCACACTTCTTTGGTAAATACCCAGAAGCAGAAGCATTGGTAAAAGATTTAAGTGACGAAGATATCGATAACTTAAATCGCGGTGGTCACGATCCATACAAAGTCTATGCTGCGTATGCTGAAGCGATGAAATCGACAGGTCAACCCACAGTTATCTTAGCCAAGACGGTAAAAGGTTATGGCTTATCTGAAGAAATTGAAGCGGTGAACAAAACCCACCAAATCAAGAAAATGCAGCTTGAATCATTAAAGTATGTACGTAATCGCTTTAACTTGCCATTTACCGATGAGCAGCTTGAAGAAGTTCCATTCTACCGTCCAAGTGAAAATTCGCCTGAAATTAAATACATGAAGGCGCGTCGTGAAGCATTGGGTGGCTATCTGCCTGCACGTCGTAAAGAAAGTGAAGTTTTGGCAATTCCAGAACTTTCAGTGTTTGATGCCGTATTAAAAGGTTCAAATGGCAAGCAGCAATCAACCACGATGGTCATGGTCCGCTTAATTTCAGCGTTACTGAAAGAAAAAGCAATTAAAGACCGTGTGGTGCCAATCGTACCGGATGAAGCACGTACTTTTGGTTTAGAAGGTATGTTCCGTCAGCTCGGTATTTATGCTGCTCATGGTCAGAAATATACCCCTGAAGACCAAGAACAGCTGATGAACTATCGTGAAGCCAAAGATGGCCACATGTTGCAGGAAGGGATTAACGAAGCTGGTGCGATGAGTGCCTGGGCAGCCTTGGCAACCAGTTATTCAACCAATAACCTGCCAATGATTCCGATGTACATGTATTACTCGATGTTCGGTTTCCAGCGTATTGGTGACATTGCCTGGGCAGCCGGTGATGCACAGGCACAAGGTTTCTTGCTCGGTGCGACTGCCGGCCGTACCACATTGAACGGTGAAGGTTTGCAGCATCAGGATGGTCATTCACACATTCTGGCCAACACCATTCCAAACTGCGTGTCTTATGACCCATGTTTCGGTTATGAACTTGCGGTCATCGTACACGATGGTTTGCAACGTATGTATGTCAATCAGGAACGCGTGTTCTATTACCTGACCGTGATGAATGAAAACTATGAGCATCCTGAAATGCCGCAAGGCGTTGAAGAAGGCATCAAGCGTGGTATGTATCTGCTTGAAGAAGATGAAAAAGCGACTGTCCAGCTGATGGGTTCAGGTGTGATTCTTCGAGAAGTGATTAAAGCAGCGAAAATCTTGCGTGATGAATACCAGATTCACTCAAACGTGTGGAGTGTCACCAGCTTCAACGAATTGGCACGTGATGGTATGGCATGTGAAGAATACAACCGCCTGCATCCATTGACTGAAGAAGCGAAGGAATCTTGGGTGTCACAACAATTGCGTGATACTGACGGTATTGTGGTTTCTGCAACTGATCATATGCGTGCATACAGCGAACAGATCCGTGCCTATCTTCCAGACAACCGTCCATTCGTAGCCTTGGGTACCGATGGTTACGGCCGTTCAGATACCCGTGGCAATTTGCGTAGTTACTTCGGTGTAGATGCCGCGCACATTGTCGTGGCAACCTTGAAGAAACTGGCCGATGAAGGTGAAGTAGATGCGCGTTTGGTGAAAGATGCCATCTCCAGCTTCGAACTTGATACTGATCGTCCAGTCGCTTGGGCACCTCAAGCACACCCTGAAGTTCAGGCAGTTGCGGACTATAAAGAACAATCAGGTGAGGAGAACTAAGCATGCAAATCAAAACACCTGATATTGGGGTAGATAAAGCCACCGTTGCAGAAATTTTGGTGAAAGTGGGCGATAGCGTTGCGGTAGATGACAGCCTGGTTTTGCTTGAATCGGATAAAGCCTCTGTTGAAGTGCCAAGCACTTCGGCAGGGATTGTGAAAAGTATTACGGTTGCAGTAGGTGATGTGGTTTCAGAAGGTTCGGTACTGATTGAACTGGAAGCTGAGGACGGATCAACGGGCGCGACTGAAGTCCAGGAAGCAGATGCTTCACAGAAGACTTCGGAAAATACTCCGACCTCGCTGCCTGATCAGGAAATTATGCAGGAACTGGCATCCCGTCAACCAGCAGCTTCAGCAGCGAAGGCTCCAACTGGCAGCTCTTCAGTGGTTGAGGTGCAAGTACCTGACATTGGGGTAGAAAAAGCCCTGGTCGGCGAAATTTTGGTCCAGGTAGGTGATGAAATCGCTGTCGATCAAAGCATTGTGGTGGTGGAATCTGATAAAGCCACTGTAGAAGTGCCAAGTACTGTTTCAGGTACGGTTGAGAGCGTTGAAGTTCGGGCAGGCGACACAGTCAAAGAAGGTGTGGTTCTGCTCAAAGTGAAAACAGCATCTTCAGCTGTTGAAGCAGCGCCAAGTACAGCTTCTACAACAGCATCTTCTACAGAAACAGCAGCTTTGGCCGTGCCAAAAGCAGAAGCGGCGGTTCAGGCGCCTGCAACCTCTGCACCAAGCGGAAACATTGAAATTGCTGTGCCTGATCTGGGTGTAGATAAAGCTGTAGTCGCGGAAATTTTAGTTCAAGTTGGTGACACGGTCGAAGCAGATCAAAGCATTATTGTGGTTGAGTCCGATAAAGCCACCGTTGAAGTGCCAAGCTCATCGGTAGGGGTGATTAAAGCCATTCACGTACAAGTGGGGCAAAATGTCTCACAAGGTGTGGCTTTGGTGACCATCGAAGCGGAAGGACAGGCAGCAGCTGCTGTAGCTCAGCCAGCCAAAGCAGCACCTGCTCCGACAGCAGCGCCACAAGCAGCTACATCTGTAGAGCAAGTACCGGTTCAATCGGCTGATAAGCTGACTAAAGAGCAAAGTGCTGCTAATGCCAAGGTATATGCTGGGCCTGCGGTACGTAAGCTGGCTCGTGAGTTGGGTGTGGTCTTGGCTGAAGTCAAAGCTTCGGGTGCTCATGACCGCTTGATGAAAGAAGATGTTTTTGCTTATGTGAAAACACGTCTGACAGCTCAGCAAGCAGCTCCTGTTGCACAGACTGTAACCCAAGTTTCTGGTTTACCTAAATTGCCTGATTTTAGTGCTTTTGGCGGTACTGAAGAAAAAGTAATGACACGCTTACAGCAAGTATCTGTACCGCAGTTGTCGTTGAATAACTACATTCCACAGGTGACCCAGTTTGATCTGGCGGATATTACCGAGCTTGAAGCATGGCGCGGAGAGCTCAAGGCCAAGTTTAAACAGGATGGCATTAGTTTGACGATTCTGGCTTTCATTGCCAAAGCAGTCGCTCATCTGTTGAAGGAAGAGCCGTATTTTGCCGGCCATTTGGCGGACGACCAAAAATCGGTATTGCTGCGTAATGAAATCCATATGGGGATTGCCGTGGCAACGCCGGATGGTTTGACTGTGCCGGTACTGCGTAATCCAGATCAAAAATCAATTAAGCAAATTGCAGTTGAATTGGGTGAACTGAGCAAGAAGGCACGTGACAAGAAATTGTCACCGAAAGACTTGCAGGGCGCCAACTTCACTATTACCAGCCTGGGTTCAATTGGCGGTACTGCATTTACCCCATTGGTGAACTGGCCTCAGGTGGCGATTTTGGGTATTTCACCTGCCACCATGCAACCGGTTTGGAATGGTACAGGTTTTGATCCTAAGCTGATGTTGCCGTTGTCATTGTCTTATGACCATCGTGTGATTAATGGCGCAGATGCAGCACGCTTTACCCATAAGCTGACCAAATTATTGGCAGATATTCGTAGCTTATTACTTTAATTTGAGTTTATGGGAAGATGAAACCCTGCTTCGGCAGGGTTTTTTTGTAAAAGATTTTGGTGTTGAGAAATGAACATGCTCATCCATATGGCATGAATAAGAAGGTGAGTGCAGCCTGTAAAATATTGCTTGGCTTAAAATGATTTTTAATGCAATTTTAGCCATGGATAGCAATGTTTAGCATTATCCTGAAATGATATTTTTAAAGTCATTTGAAAAAAATTATCTTTCAGCTTAAAATACATGCACTTCATTGGGGAGTAGCCGCTTTTTACGCAATGTAAAAAGGTGATGGTCAACATAATTGTTCCACAGAACATGGTCATCATAGCAAAGAACCAAATGATCTTTTGATCATGATTTTCTTTTTGTTGGCAAGACCTTTGATTTACCACTCTGCTCAATTTGGCTAGCAGGAGGGGTGAGTCATAGGTTTTATTATGCTAGCCAGAGAAATACATCATGCTTTCAGCCTTCCTGATTTCTTTAGCTGTTGTTGCCTTGTCCGAAATGGGTGACAAAACTCAATTGCTGGCTTTGCTGCTGGCTGCGCGTTTCCGTAAACCTGTGCCAATTCTGATCGCAATTTTCCTGGCGACCGTGGTTAACCATGGTGTTTCCGCTGTACTGGGTCAATGGATTACCACTGTGCTGAGCCCGACCGTATTGTTATGGATTGTTTCCCTGGGATTTATTGGGATGGCGGCGTGGATGCTGATTCCAGATGAACTGGATGATGAAACTGAAAGCATTAATAAATGGCAAAAATATGGCGTTTTTGGTGCCACGTTTGTTTTATTCTTTCTGGCAGAAATTGGTGATAAAACCCAGATTGCTACCGTGGCCCTTGCCGCGCGCTTTGACAGTATAGGCTGGGTGACATTGGGTACCACCCTCGGGATTATGCTGGTCAATGCACCTGCAGTCTTTATTGGTAACAAACTGGCAGAAAAACTACCGATTTCACTGATTCATAAAATTGGTGCAGTTGTGTTTTTGGTGATTGGTGTGGTGGCACTGGTGCAACATTATTTCTTTTAAATTTGAATAGCGTTAAAAATCCTGGCATTTTTGTCGGGATTTTTTATTGTGAAATACCGCACAATTTACTGATAAATCTACCAATATTCAGATGTTATTTTGTTGTAAATTTCCATGAATCCCTATATGTTGAGAGGAATTAAAAATTTAGTCTAAAAACGATATTTTGGGGAATGGGTATGGCGTTTGATCGCACCACATCACAGGTACTATTTGATAATGGTACGCATAAATGTATTAGTTTTACCAGTTTAGTGAAAGGTGAAGGTGTACAGGCAAACCAGTTTCTAATCCTAGATCATGAACGTGCTGCAGTGCTTGATCCAGGGGGTGACTTGACCTATGTTCCATTGACAATGGAACTGAACAAATATACCCGTCTAACCAATCTTGATTATGTCATGGCATCCCATCAGGACCCTGACATTATTACTTCTATGCCACGCTGGCTGGTCTATACCGAGGCCAAAGTGGTAGCATCCAAATTATGGGCACGTTTCTTGCCGCATTTGAACTCGGCTTTCATGAGCGACCGGATGAAAGGGAACTGGCTGGATCGTCTGGTTGAGCTGCCTGACCATGGTCAGGTGATTCCGTTGGGTGAATCGAGCATTGTTGCTGTTCCGGCACATTTCCTGCACTCGGTCGGTAATTTCCAGTTTTATGATCCGATTGCTAAAATTCTGTTTTCTGGTGATATGGGCGCATCCATGGTAGATGATGCCTCTAAACCGCTGGAAAATTTTGCTGCACATATCCCGAAGATGAAAGGTTTCCATCAACGTTATATGTGTTGCAATAAAGTGATCCGTCTTTGGGTACAAATGGTTCGTACCATGGACGTGGAAATGATTGTGCCGCAGCATGGTACGCCATTCATTGGCACAGAGCAGGTGAATCAATTTCTGGACTGGATTGAAACTCTGGAATGCGGTGTCGATTTAATGGATGAAACCGTATTTACCTATCCCGAATAATAAATCTTAAATAGATGAAAAAAGCTTGAGTTAAAGCGCAACATTTTTTAAGATTTTTGCACTAAAAAATATGTTAGATGACGAGAACTTATAAGAATGTTGTCTCAAGTACCCACTCAGGATGCCTGTTTAAGCTGTGGCGCTTGCTGCGCCTATTTTCGAGTTTCATTTTATTGGGCAGAAGGGCTTGCCATGCCCGAACACTATACGGAACCTGTAACAGCAGTATATTCGTGTATGGCGGGAACCAATCAAAAGTCACCGCGCTGTATTGCCCTGACCGGTGAAATAGGTAAGCAGGTCAGTTGTGGCATGTATGAGGCACGCAGCTCCTCATGCAAAGAAGTGCAAATTGCCGATGAGCAATGTAATAAGGCCAGACGGGCGCATAGCATGATCCCTTTTGTGCCGCTTGAATCTTTTGAGTCGACCAATGATGAAGATTTTGATCAGGTCTGCTAATTGAGTACCCGCTCAAATTTACATGCTCATGCATTAAAATGACTGTTTTTTAATAAAAAAGTTGGCCGATATTCAGTAATGTAAATTTATTTTGCATTGCTGTTTGAAATTAGCATGAATAAAACTGTTTTTTTTGTTTATAATAGCGCACGGAAATTACCAGTGAGACTGTTATGTTGACCATCGTTCAAGAAGCTCTAACCTTCGATGATGTCTTATTACTCCCTGCCTACTCAACTGTTCTCCCAAAAGATGTCTCCTTAAAGACACGCCTTACTCGTGGCATTAACCTGAATATTCCTCTTGTGTCAGCAGCTATGGATACGGTAACTGAATCCCGTATGGCAATTGCAATGGCACAAAATGGCGGTATTGGTATCTTGCACAAAAACATGGATATTGCTGCACAAGCTGCAGAAGTACGCCGTGTGAAAAAATTTGAAGCAGGTATGGTGAAAGATCCTATCACCGTAACGCCAGAAACCACTGTTCGTGAACTGATTGCAATCACTCAAGCCAACAACATCAGCGGTGTACCTGTTGTTAAAGATGGCAAAGTAGTCGGTATTGTGACAGGTCGTGATACACGTTTCGAAACCAATCTGGAACAACCTGTTAGCAACATCATGACAGGTCAAGATCGTCTCGTGACTGTTCGCGAAAACGAATCAAAAGAAAATATCCAAGCACTTCTTCAAAAAAATCGTATTGAGAAAGTATTGGTAGTGGGTGACAACAACGAACTTAAAGGTTTGATTACAGTCACTGATTTCCGTAAAGCGGAACTTTATCCAAACAGCTGTAAAGATGATCTTGGTCGTTTACGTGTCGGTGCCGCAGTCGGTACGGGTGTAGAAACGCCAAGCCGTGTTGAAGCACTGGTTGAAGCAGGTGTAGATGCCATTGTTGTGGATACAGCACATGGTCACTCTGCAGGCGTGATTGAGCGCGTACGTTGGGTCAAAGCCAACTATCCGCAAGTTCAGGTGATTGGCGGTAACATTGCGACTGGTGATGCTGCTCTTGCACTTCTTGATGCAGGCGCGGATGCGGTGAAAGTGGGTATCGGTCCTGGTTCAATTTGTACAACGCGTATTGTTGCTGGTATTGGTATGCCGCAAATCTCTGCAATCGACAGCGTTGCCAATGCATTGAAAGAACAAATTCCATTGATCGCAGATGGTGGCATTCGTTTCTCGGGTGATATGGCCAAAGCAATTGGTGCGGGTGCAAGCACAATCATGGTCGGTTCATTGATGGCTGGTACTGAAGAAGCACCGGGTGAAGTTGAATTCTTTCAGGGTCGTTATTACAAAGCTTACCGTGGTATGGGTTCATTGGGTGCAATGGCGGGTGCAACAGGTTCTGCTGACCGTTATTTCCAAGACTCTAAAGCTGGTGCTGAAAAATTAGTTCCAGAGGGTATTGAAGGTCGCGTACCTTACAAAGGCCCTATGGGTAACATTGTGCACCAGATGATGGGTGGCCTGCGTTCTTCTATGGGTTATACCGGTTCTGCAACCGTGAACGATCTTCGTCAAAATGCCAAGTTTGTGAAAATCACAGCGGCAGGTATGTCTGAATCGCATGTGCATGACGTGACTATTACCAAAGAAGCACCTAACTACCGTGTTGGTTGATTTTTAGTAATCAAATTCAGGAAAAGCCGTCATTTATATGACGGCTTTTTTGATTTTGGTGTAAAGTAATTAAGACTAAAATTGGATGATCAATCCCATCTACATGTATAAGAAGTGAGTAAAGAATGAGTTATTTTGGTACAGATGGCATCCGCGGAAAGTTCGGGGAACTTCCAATTACACCTGAATTTGCACTCAAGCTTGGGTTTGCTGCGGGCAAAGTATTAAAACAATATAGCAATAAAAATAAACCCATCGTTGTTCTAGGCAAAGATACCCGTTTATCGGGCTATATTCTAGAATCTGCATTACAGGCAGGTTTAAATGCGGCGGGCGTATATGTGCATTTGCTTGGCCCGTTACCCACGCCTGCAATTGCACATTTAACCCGTGCTTTACATGCCAGCCTGGGAATCGTGATTTCAGCTTCGCACAATCCTTATTTTGATAATGGAATCAAGTTCTTCTCCAGTGAAGGCAAGAAACTTCCCGATGAGATTCAAGATGCGATTAACCAGGAACTGGAAAACGAGTTAAAAATTGAAGATACCGCAAACCTGGGTAAAAGTGTGCGTGTTAAAGATGCCAATGGCCGTTACATTGAATTCTGTAAATCTACCTTTCCATACCATTTTGATCTCAGTAATTTAAAAATTGTGGTGGACTGTGCCAATGGTGCTGCCTATAACGTGGGACCATCGGTATTTAAAGAACTGGGTGCCAAAGTTGTGGCACTGTATAATGAACCAGATGGCTTAAACATCAATCAGGACTGCGGTTCAACCCATCCGGAAAACCTGCAAAAGGCAGTGCTTGAACATCAGGCAGATTTGGGTATTGCCTTTGATGGTGATGCAGACCGCGTGATTATGGTGGATAAAAACGGTGAGCAAATCACTGGCGACCATATCCTGTATATTTTGGCTACTCAGGGCAAGCGCAAACCTGCAGGTATTGTGGGTACGGTCATGAGCAATATGGCGCTTGAACTGGCTTTGGAAAAAGCGCAAGTTCCATTTGTGCGTGCCAAAGTAGGTGACCGTTATGTCTTGCAAGCTTTGGATGAAAATGGCTGGGTGATTGGTGGTGAACCTTCCGGGCATATTCTGACTTTAGATAAGAGCACCACAGGTGATGCCATTATTGCGGCATTACAAGTATTGACCGTGATGGTCGAGCAACATAAAGCCCTGCATGAATTGGTTGAAGGTTTTACCCTATTACCGAATGTATTGGTGAATGTGCGTCTGGCGGAAATGTTTGACCCGTACTCTGTGCCGGCATTGGTGGCTGAATTTGATCAGGCAGCAGAACAATTGAAGGGCCGTGGTCGTTTACTGATCCGTAAATCAGGAACAGAGCCGGTTATTCGGGTGATGGTAGAAGGTGACAATCTTCAGGAAGTAACCGATTTAGCCAATCAGCTTGCAGATCGTGTACGCTCTAACGCAGCATAAGGGAACAATATGAATGATCTGATTAAAGACTTAAGCGAACTGCGCTTAAGTTACCAAAAAGGGGAATTACACGAAACTCATGCAGCTGAAAACCCGCATGAGCAATTCTTGAATTGGTTTAACCATGCTTTAGAAGCGAAACTGCATGAACCCTATGCCATGTCATTGGCAACTGCGAGTGCACAAGGCCGTCCGCATGTGCGTACCCTATTATTACGTGGTGCGACTGAAGCGGGTTATGATTTTTATACCAATTACGACAGTCAAAAAGGCCTGGATTTGGCAGACAATCCCTATGCCGAACTGCTGTTCTATTGGCCTGAGCAAGAACGCCAAATTCGTGTCGGTGGCTGCGTTGAAAAAATCTCTTTAGAGGAATCAACGGATTATTATCATAAACGCCCACGCGATAGCCAGATTGCAGCGCATATCAGTACGCCACAAAGTGGTGTGATTGCCAGTCGTGAGGAACTGCAGACTCGTTTTCAGATTTTGCAAGATCAGGTGGCGGAAAAAGCGGAATTGGCAAAACCTGAATTCTGGGGCGGCTATCGCTTGACGCCAGATTATTATGAATTCTGGCAAGGTCGTCCAAACCGTTTACATGACCGCTTGTGTTATGAAAGAATCGACGGTAAGTGGAAATTACAACGACTCATGCCTTAATGCCAAAAACACTGATTCAGCAAAGACCGTTTATTACACGCCCTGAAAATTTTCAGGGCGTGTCGCCGTTTATTGCACAAATTTTGGCGCGTCGCGGTGTGCAATCAGAACAAGAACTTGAACTGAAACTGAAGCATCTTTTAGCACCGACCATCAAAGGTTTGGATGCAGCCATTCAGTTGATGGATCAGGCGATTGATCAGCAAAAGAAAATTGTGATTGTGGGAGATTATGATGCCGATGGTGCCACCAGTACCGCATTAATGATTCTAGCGCTGCGCGATATGGGGGCTGATGTTCAGTATCTGGTGCCGGACCGTTTTAAATATGGCTATGGTTTAACACCAGCCATTGCCGATTTGGCTTTTACAAGTTTTCAGCCAGATTTACTGGTTACCGTTGATAATGGCATTTCCAGTCATGCCGGGGTAGAACAGGCTCAAGCACATGGCATGCAGGTGATTATTACCGATCATCACTTAACCACCAAAGAAACCCCTAAAGCAGAAGCGGTGGTCAATCCGAATCAGTTGGGCTGTGAATTCCCCAGCAAAGCTCTGGCTGGAGTAGGGGTGGCGTTTTACCTGCTTGCCAATTTGTCCAGTTATCGCAGCCAATTAGGCAAATCGACCTCAAAAGTGGCTCAATATCTGGATCTGGTAGCTTTAGGCACCTATGCCGATGTGGCCAGCCTGGATTATAACAACCGCATTCTGGTCGATGCTGGAGTAAAGCGCATACGGCAAAATCAGTGTCGTGCAGGGATTAGTGCATTACTGGATATTGCCGGACGTGATCCAGCTTCCTTAAAGGCTCAAGATTTGGGTTTTGTATTAGGTCCACGTATCAATGCGGCTGGACGCATGGAAACCATGGATATCGGTATTGAATGTCTGTTGGCTGCCGATCTGCAAACCGCTTATCCCTTGGCACAACAATTAAATCAATTGAACACTGAGCGCCGACAGGTCGAGAGCCAAATGAAGCAGGAGGCCTTGTCTGAGCTTACTCAGCTTGAGCTGGATCAAGAACATTTACCAGCTGCACTCATTCTGTTTGAACCGCATTGGCATCAGGGTGTGATTGGTATTGTGGCCGGCCGTTTAAAAGAACAGTTTCATCGCCCCAGTATTGTTTTTGCCTCCGATGAAGATGGTATACATATTAAAGGCTCTGCCCGCTCTATAGAAGGCGTACATATACGCGATGCTATTGAAATGATTGCCGAACAGTATCCTCATTTGGTCAGCCATTTTGGCGGACATGCCGCCGCTGCCGGTTTGACCATTCAGAAACAGCATTTTGATGAATTTAAGCAGGCCCTTGAAGCTTTAATCTCAACGATGGATGAGTCACTGTTTCACGCTACTTTATGGACCGATGGTGAATTACCGACAGAACATTTTCACATTCAAACAGTCGATTTTTTGCAAAACTTAACCCCTTGGGGACAAAAATTCCCATCACCGATTTTTGAAGGGGTGTTTAAAATTTTGGATTATCGCTGGCTGAAAGAAATGCATTTAAAGTTGCGTCTGGCTTTGCAAAATGGTCAAATTGTAGAAGCAATCGCATTTAATGCGCGAGACAAATTTGAATTTGATGCCATGCAGAGCAGTGTACGACTGGTTTATGAAATTGATAAAAATGAATTCAATGGCAACGTCAGCTTACAACTACGCGTGATCCATTTGGAGCAATAAAGAAACCGCTCAATTGAGCGGTTTTTGTTTTTAATCTTAAAGCTTAGAAGCGGAAAGTACCGTTGATTCCAAAAGAGTCTGCACCATCAGTTGTAGTGTAATTAATACCTGCAGCAATGACTGGAGTAAAGAATTTCTGACCACGAATACTGAAAATGGTATCTGAATCTTCAATAGTTGAGTCAGCCAAGGAAATACCAACGCTAAGTGTAGGATCGAGGTAAAGGTCTGCACCTAGACGATATGCAGTTTCATCTCCAAAATATGTTGCTCCCTCAAAATTGGTAAAATGATTGCCAATTTGAGTGACGTATTTTGCGCGCAAAGTCACAGCAGTCTCATCTGCTACAGAGGCTATATTGGTAAAAGTGTCTATGAAACCATTTTTTGAAACATATACCGGATCAATGTTTTCTTTAGAAATACCCGCAGCAATAAGTAGTCCATCTACAGGAAGATAGCCAGCTTCTAATGCATAGCCCACGTTATCATCTGAAGCTTTGCCAAAAGCTGTTTCAACAGTCACTTCAGCACGATTTAAGCTTCCAGAAACATAAAACTGTGAGTTAGGAATAAAAAACTCACCGTTTACCCCAACAGTATCGATTTCTAAGTCTGCAAAATCCTCATCAGTACTGGCATTGGCATAGCCAAGACCGATATTACTTGCTTTGCTTAAAAAAGCTGCTTCTGCAAGTGGACCATTTTTAGCATTTACACCATTTAGATAATATTTGCCACTGATCGCAAATGTATCGAGATCTCCGCTGTCATCGATATCGGTATTTTCATAGCTCCCATTAATTTCAGCTTGGTAAGCGTGAGCAGTTCCCAGACCAGCAAGAAGTGCTGTAGCAAGAGCAAATTTTTTAAGCATTTAGATTTCTCTCTTTGTTATAAAATATGATTTTTATATTACAATTGTAACTAATTGTATATTAAACAATCGCACAGTCAATCTGCATTTTCTACCTAAATGCTTAATTTGAGGGCAAAAAATAGCCCATCCGAAGATGGGCCATTTATGAAAACTGGTGAAGAAATGCTTAGAAGCGGTATTTGGCAGCTACACCGAATGAGTTGTAGTCGTTATTACCCACTTCACCGAAACCAACTCGACCTTCAAGACTTACTTGCTCAGTAAAGAATTTACGGGCATTAATGCCAAATTCATTTTGATCAGTTAAGTCATTGTTGTGGTAGTCAGCACCAACACTGAGTGTTTTATCAATGAAGTAATCGGCAGCAAGATTGTATTCATCTAGATCACCAAATGCAGCACCAGCTTCTAGGTTGATGTCTTTACCATTACTTAAGGTAGTTACATATTTGGCACGAACTGTAGGATCTACACCATCATCATTGTCGTTGTCATAACCTTTCACACCAGCGGCAATCAATAGGCCTGGAGCGGGAAGGTAACCGACTTCAGCTGAATAATAAGTGGTATCAAAATCATATTTTTGACCCAGTATGTTGAAACGTTCTGCTTCATTTTTACTGATGTTACCGCTTAAATAAAAGTCAGAATTTGGTACGAAAACTTCAGCACCAACACCATAGGTATTGTTATCTAGGTCACCACGGTCAGCAAATGTTGCGTGCGCATTAACGTTGCTGGCACGGTCAAGGAATGCTGCTTCTGCAAGTGGCGCATTACGAGTTTGTACGGGGTTGAAGTAATAAGTACCATCTACACCAAAAGCACTACCTGAGCTACCATTATCAGGGTCAATATAAGCTGCTGCTGCGCCTACTTCGGCTTGGTATGCATTTGCTGTACCTGTAATTGCTAGAGCAGAAAGAAGTGCTGAAGCAATGGCTAATTTTTTCATGGATACTACCCCTCAAATTTGTGGTTAAAATTAATACATTTTTTGTTACAACTTTTAGTCTAGAGTAAAATGAAGGCAGGTCAATCCTTGCAAGGTTACTCAAATGTTGCTAACGTAATCTTATGTAATTTAATAATATTAAATATTTGAAAAATATATAATTATTAAAATGTTTTGTTTTATTAAAATTGTGGAGAGTTAATGGATTTATGTGAATTTTTAATAAAATTTTAAGTATTTTGTAACATAATAATCCATCAATAATAAAAAAACACCCGCGATGGAAAGTGCTTTAAAGCATTTATTTTAGTGCTTGTTTTGCAATTAAAAACGATAAGTTGCATTGATAGTAAATGCTTGAACATCATCACCAAAACCAACTTCGCCACCCACTGCAAAGTTGGAATTAATGAAATATTTAGAACGAATCGAGAAGAAATCCACGTCATCTTCGCCATCATCTTGAATATTATAAGCTGCCCCTACGCTGAAAGCTTGGTCGAAATAGTAGTCTGCGCCAAGTGTCAAACTATTTGTATCGCCAAATGCACTGTCAGCTTCCAGATTTAAAAATTGACCTTGATCCATTGGCGCTACATATTTTGCACGTACTGCGAAGCGGTTGTCTTCCAAGTCAGCATCGTCTTGATAGCCGTCAATACCTGCAGCGAATAGCACATTAGATCAAGGCATATAACCGAAAGAGGTGCATTTTTAGTAGAAACAGGATTGAAGTAAAAAATGCCTTTTAGCTCAAATTGATTGTCTATATCGGTAAAATTATCATCATGATCAGTGTAAGTGAACCCACCATTTAATTGAGCATTATAAGCAAAACTTGAACAAGCAATTGCAGCAAGACCGAGCGCTAATAGTGTACGGTGCGTAAAAACCCCAAAGGTTATTGTTGTTGAAAAATTGCAATAATGCTTAAAAAACATGCACATTTTTAATAAAAAAGACATTTTGTTTAACTGTTAGTACGCATAAGCCCTCTAAAATTGCATCGACGCTCTGTGTTATAATCGACGGCTATTTAAGCCTAATATTCTGATTGAGAGTAATTCACGTGGAAATTAATCCTTATCTAAACCAATTAAAAGACTTAAACGACCGTGGTCTAACACTACGGGGGTATCTTTGACTACGATCTGAAAAAAGAGCGTTTAGAAGAGGTTCTCCGCGAGTTAGAAGATCCAGCAATCTGGAATGACCAAAGTCGTGCGCAAGCGATGGCCAAAGAAAAAGGCGAGCTTGAAAACGTATTAAATGTGCTTGAAGGTTTATCAACACAGCTTGAAGATGCGCAAGCGTTGCTTGATTTAGCGGTTGAAGCAGACGACGAAAGCTTGCTTGAAGATGTACAAGCAGAATTAGATGCGTCTGAAGCTGAACTGGCAAAACTTGAATTCCGTCGTATGTTCAGTAATCCGATGGATCCGAACCCATGTTATGTGGAAATTCAGGCCGGTTCTGGTGGTACAGAAGCACAAGACTGGGCTTCAATGCTACTTCGTATGTATATGCGCTGGATTGAACGTCACGGCTTTAAAGCAGAATTGATGGAAGAGTCTGACGGTGATGTTGCGGGGATTAAATCGGCAACAATCCGCGTTGAAGGTGAGTATGCCTATGGCTGGTTACGTACCGAATCAGGTGTCCACCGTTTAGTGCGTAAATCGCCATTTGACTCGGGTAACCGTCGTCATACTTCATTCTCGGCTGTGTTTGTTTCACCTGAAATTGATGACAACATCGAAATTGATATCAATCCTGCAGATGTCCGTACCGATACTTATCGTGCATCGGGTGCTGGTGGTCAGCATATTAACAAAACCGATTCTGCGGTGCGTTTAACCCATGCACCAACAGGTATTGTAGTAGCATGTCAGAACCAGCGTTCACAACATGCTAACCGTGATCATGCCTGGAAACAGTTACGTGCCAAACTCTATGAATTAGAGATGAAAAAACGTACTGATGCTGCGCAGGCACTGGAAGATACCAAGTCTGATATCGGTTGGGGCAGCCAGATTCGTTCATACGTACTGGATGATTCACGTATTAAAGACTTGCGTACTAGTGTAGAAAGCTCGAACACCGGCGCAGTCCTTGATGGTGATCTGGATAAATTTATTGAAGCCAGTTTAAAACAGGGTTTATAAGTTTATTGCCAAAAAAACAGAGGCCGGTCCTCTGTTTTTTTAGCTTTAAAATTGGGTGAGTTGAGTTCCTCCAACCTGTTGATCAGACAATGTTAGAATAGAGTGAATTTGTACAAGATTGCAGCAATTTACAAAATGAATATACAATATCGATAAATTTCGATATTAATATCGCATAAATTCGATATAATGATTCTAGGTAAGGTGCTGATCATGAACATGAGTGAAATGAGATGGACACAGAAGCAATTTATAAAGCCTTAGCCAACCCGATTAGACGTCAGATTCTGCAATGTTTAAAAGAACCTGAACGCTATATTTCTGCTGAAGAATGTGGAACTGATTTTAGTCGTGGCGTGTGCGCAGGGCAGATGGAAAAAATTGCCGATATCTCTCAATCAACCATGTCCAATCATTTATCGGTGCTGCAACAGGCAGGGCTGATTCATGTCACTAAATATGGGCAATGGTCTTATTTCTCGCGTAATGAAGCACTGATCGAAGAGTTTTTACAACATTTACAGCATGCGCTTTAGACTTTAATCAGTCCGTGCAAGCTGTAAGAGGATTGCTGGATGACAGATTTTTCAACACCGATTCAATTTGGTGAACTTAAACTTAAAAACCGAGTGGTGATGGCACCATTGACACGTAGCCGTGCCACATCAGACCGTGTACCTACACCAATGATGGCTGAATACTATGCGCAACGTGCGAGTGCAGGTTTAATCATCTCTGAAGCAACCGTGATTTCAGAAGAAGCCAATGGTTATGAAAAAACCCCGGGTTTATTTACTGAGGCGCAAGTAGAAGGCTGGAAACTGGTTACAGATGCTGTGCATGCCAAAGATGGTTTGATCGTGGCGCAATTGTGGCATGTCGGTCGTGTATCGCACCCGGATCTGTTAAATGGTGCAACCCCGGTTTCTGCAAGTGATGTTAAACAGGCGGGTTATGTCAGTCTATTGCGTCCAAAACGTGAATATGTGGTGCCTCGTCCACTGGAAATTTCAGAAATTCAAGCGATTACTGAGCAATATAAACAGTCTGCCATTCGTGCCAAAGCTGCCGGTTTTGATGGCGTTGAACTGCATGCAGCCAACGGTTATTTGATTGACCAGTTTTTACAAAGCAAAACCAATCTGCGTGAAGATGAATACGGCGGTTCAGTTGAAAACCGTGCCCGCTTCTTATTGGAAGTGGTGGATGCGCTGATTGAAGTTTGGGGCGCCGGTCGTGTTGGTGTACATTTGGCACCACGTGGCGATGAACATGATATGGGCGATGCCAATGCGAAAGAAACCTTTGGTTATGTGCTAGAACAATTGGGACAGCGTAAAATTGCCTTCTTCTTTACCCGTGAATACTTGGCAGATGACAGCATCAGCCTGGATATG
This sequence comes from Acinetobacter sp. NS-4, assembly GCF_037402435.1. Classification (NCBI taxonomy): domain Bacteria; kingdom Pseudomonadati; phylum Pseudomonadota; class Gammaproteobacteria; order Moraxellales; family Moraxellaceae; genus Acinetobacter; species Acinetobacter sp. NS-4. The sequence continues at coordinate 29,527 of NZ_JBBEUE010000007.1, forward strand.
AAAGCACGTTCAAATGGTGTGCCGTATATTGCCAATATGCGTTTAAGCCGTGAAGATGCGCTTGAATTATTGGCATCGGGCAAAGCAGAAGCGGTGTCTTTTGGTAAGGATTATATTGCCAATCCTGATCTGTTTGAGCGTTTGGTGGAAGATGAACCCCTGAATGAATTGAAGTTTGAAAATATGATTGGTACCGATGTGGCAGAAGGTTATATCGATTATCCTTTCTTGAATAAACAGCTAGCCGAAAGCTAAGTTGATATATAAATAGAGCAGAATAAATTATTACACAGAGCAGAATTCATTAACATGTGGAGGCTGCTCTGTTATATTTTGCCGATTGAACATCATTTGAGGCAACTTGTTTGGCTACTCCTTTTTGGTACAACGCAGCATTATCAGTCATTAAACCATTGTATCAATGGCGGATCAAAAAACGTGCGTTGAATATGGAGCAATTGCAACAAGAATGCCTCGAGCGTTTTGGTCCTTTTCAGACGCCTAAAAATCTGCATGCGCTTTGGTTTCATGTGGTGTCGGTAGGTGAGACCAATGCTGCGCAGCCTTTAATTGAACATTATTTAAAATTAGGTCATGCCGTTTTAGTGACCAATACCACCAAGACCGGCCAAGCTCGTGCCAAGTCTCTGTTTTTAAAAGCCCCGTATGAGCATTTGTTCCAGGCCGTGTATTTACCTGCCGATCAGAAAAAACTAGTTCAGGCGTTTTATCAAAAATATCAGCCGAAATTACTGGCTTTGGTGGAAACTGAAATTTGGCCGAATTTAATTGATCAGGCCCAGCAATTTAAAGTGCCATGTTTACTGATTAATGCCCGTCTTTCGGAAAAATCCGCCAAAGGCTACAGCAAAGTTCAAGGGCTTAGCCAAGGCATGCTCAGTGGCTTAGACCAGTTACTGGCACAAGACCAAGCGACTTTAGAGCGCTTTATCCATTTAGGTTTATCTGCGAATAAAGGACAGGTGTTAGGAAGTATTAAATTTGATATTCATGCATCGGAAAGCTTTATTCAACAGGCTCAGCAACTCAAGCAAGACTGGAATTTAGCCCCACGTAAAATTATTACTATTGCCAGTACGCATGCGCCAGAAGAGCAAAAATTACTCGCCGCTTTACAGCCTTATTTAACCCAGCATCCCGAAATTGTGGTGATTGTGGTACCACGTCATCCGGAACGTTTTAATGAAGTGTTTCAGATTGCACAAGTATTGAATCTAGAGACTCAACGTCGCAGTTTAGGTGAATCCATTCAGCCCAATACCCAAGTCTATTTGGCCGATAGTATGGGCGAGATGTGGTTTTGGTATGCCTTAAGCCATGTCTGTTTTGTCGGTGGTTCGCTGAATGAACCGGGCGGTGGGCATAATATTTTAGAACCGATTGCATTAAATGTGCCGACGGTTTTGGGTAAAAATTACTTTAACTTCCAGACCATTGTTGATGAATTTGTAGCAGTGGATGGGGTGAAAGTTGTCGATGATGCAGAGCAGGCAGCGAAGGTTTTAATTGAACTGTTAAACGATCACATGGCTGCAGCACAATTGAATCAAAATGCACAGAAGATTATGCTTAAAAATACAGGCTCATTGGCAAAGCATATTGCAGTGATTGATCAGTATTTATAATAGATATCTTATATGTCACTGCCTCATATTGAAGTGCAAAATTTAAATGTTATTTGTATAGGCTATTCCTACTTTTGACGGATCAAAAGTAGCAAAAATCCTGTGTTGATCTGATACAGCATCCCTGCTGTACAGATCAACGTGGCGACATCCCTGTCGCCTTCCGCGTATCGAATGATTGCATATTTTTAAGTACTGGATTCTATGAACATCGTCCTTCTTGACCCACGCCAAACCGAATCTGAAATCTGGACGATTAGTGCCAAACGTCAGCTTGAGCATTTACGCACGCATGTTGATATCCAAGTCGGAGACACGCTAAAAGTCGGGATTCGGGAAGGGCAACGCTATCTCACAGAAATTGTCGAAGTGACAGAACACGCCATAAAATTAAAACCCATTAAAGAAGAAATGGTTCCGGCAAAATTACCGGTCACTTTAATTGTCGCCATGCCGCGTCCAAAAGTGCTGCGCCGCCTGATTATGGATAGCGTCACGCTGGGTGTAGAGAAAATTATTCTATTGCATAGCTATCGGGTAGATAAAAGCTATTGGCAAACCCCATTTTTACAGCAGCTGGATCAATATATAACACTGGGTCTGGAACAGGCTGGCGATACCATTGCGCCAAAAATTGAAATCTATAAACGCTTTAAGCCTTTTGTAGAAGATGTCCTACCCGGTTTAATTACTGCGGAATGTCCGGCTTATGTGGCCCATCCTTATGCAGACATCAAAATGCCGTTTGTGATTGATCATCCATGTAGCATTGTGATTGGGCCAGAAGGCGGTTTTATTCCCTATGAAGTGGATTTACTGATAAAAAACGGCTGCCAAGCGGTGAGCTTAGGCAACCGTATTATTCGAACCGAAACCGTAATTCCCTACGTACTCGGGCGCTTATTTAGCGCGAGCTGATTCAGGCGCTTCAGCATCGCTACTACCACGATACATTTTCACTTCCTGTACCGGGTAAGGAATAGAAATGTCGTGTTCAGCAAAACCTTGAATCACATGTTCCTGAACTTCACTGATGGAAGCTGCGGTAGTTGTTTCAGTGGTATCGACCCACCAGCGCACATTCAGGTTAATCGAGAAATCTGCCAAGGCATTCACGTTCACTGCAAAACCTGGTTGGCTCAAAATGGTTGGATCTTTGTCCAGAATACTCATGATAATGCTTTTGGCTTTCTGGATATCATCTTCATAGCCAATACCCACCACAAATTCACAGCGGCGACGCTGATAAGCGGTATTTACCGTGACTGCACTGGTATAAACCGTAGCGTTTGGAATCACGATACGGCGGCCATCCGGTGAGCGTAAAAATGTTGCACGAATCTGAATATCTTCTACAGTACCTTCCATGCCAGAGACAATGATGTCATCACCAATCTGGAACGGTTCGCCCAGTAAAATCAGAATACCGGAAAGCAGGTTCTGGAAGATGTCCTTGAATGCGAAACCGATCGCAACCGAACCAATCCCCAAGGCACTCATTAGCTGACCTGGAGTAAAGCCCGGGATGGAAATCACCATGGCAATCAAGAAGCCAAAGAAGATAATGGCTGAACTACCGACCCGGTTCAGCACCAGGACCAGATTCTGTTTGGTATAGCTGCGGTCGGCCAAGGCTTTACGGACAAAAAATTTAAACAGTTTTGACAGTAAATAGAAAATGGTGAAAACCACCAGTGCAATACAGATGTAAGGTAAACGTTCCCAGAATGCCTCGACAAATTTATCGATGGTCGAGTAGGCATCATTGTATTTTGCGGTATGTTCGAGCACGGTCTGTGCCGTTTTTTCACCTGCTTCGTGCAACAGGTCTGAGGTGCCTTGGGTCACTTCACTCAAGGCATTGTTTTGTTCAGCCACAGATATTCCGGATTATGATCATTGGCCGGTATTTTGCCTGAAACTCAGCAATAATTTAACCAGCAATATGCGGCATTCACTATAGTTTTGTGAGAAAACTGTCAGCCTGTTTAAAAGTATGCAGTACCTTTTTGAATTACTTTTTGTGGCATTTCCAGTTCACCGGCACCAAACCTATAAGACACGATGCTGCCTGAAGCCAAGAAACTTAACACAGTGATGATAATGATCAGCCAGGCCAATATTTTCTCCAAGACCGGTGTTTCACGCGGCAGGCCATAGTTGTTGATGCCTTTGCTGCCCGAACCCAAAAGCAGATACAGTCCCATAAAAATATTTACCAGTGGCAGCAAAAACAGCAAAATCAGCCAGCCACTACGGTTCAGGTCATGCAGGCGGCGTACCGTAATCACCATCAAGAAATAAACATACAGCACCAGTATCACCACAAAGCCTAGTCCAGCTATTCCGGTCAGAGTATTGACGAACTGATTGCTCATAGACAGGGTATGCACATTAAAAATACCCAGCGCCAGACTGAAGGCAATCGTGGCAAAAAAAGCAATTAAATGCACGAACCCATACCAGCCAATAGAACTCAAACGACCGAAACGCCCTTCTGGAGAAAGCGGATTATCTGCCTTGGCCGGTTGAGATCGGGAAAAAAAGGGGGAGGAGTCTTGCGGTTTCATACGCTTTTCCGGTTAAGATAGAGATAAGAAAATGATGTATTCTGCAAAGTTAGAACGGTATTTTCTGCTTAAATTATAAGATTAAATGAACAGATCAGATACGAATAAAACCATATTTTTGATTGAATATGATAAGGGGTATGTGTTTTTTATTGTATAAATAAACTACGACCAAAGCATGATTGAAGCGGTTGAAAAATAATCGCCATACTGTAAATACGCAGTCAATAAATAAAGCAATAACGCGGCATAGCATCTCGTGATGAGATGAATAAGATCAAGGAAGTAAGCAATGAATGAAATCTATCCTGTACCAGAAGAATTTAAAAAAACCGCTCGCACCAATGAATCTGAATATTTCGAGCGTTATCAGAAATCCATCGAGCAGCCTGATGAATATTGGGCTGAACAGGCTAAAAAATTGGACTGGATTAAACCTTTTACCCAGGTCAAAAATACCAGTTTCGACAAGAACAATTTCAAGATTGAATGGTTCGCCGATGGACAGCTAAATTTGAGTGCCAACTGTCTAGACCGCCATTTAAAAGAACATCCACACAAGCCGGCCATTATCTGGGAAGGGGACCATCCTTCACGGCATAAAATTATTTCCTTTAAAGAACTGCATGATGAAACCTGCCGTTTTGCCAATGTTCTGAAAAAAAATGGAATTAAAAAAGGCGATCGGGTGGTGCTGTATATGCCGATGGTTTCTGAAGCCGCAATTGCGATGCTGGCCTGCGCCCGGATTGGCGCGGTGCATTGTGTGGTATTTGGCGGCTTTTCACCAGATTCTCTGGCCAGCCGGATTGAAGACAGTCAGGCCAAAATGGTGATTACCGCCGATTCCGGAATGCGCGGCGGTAAGCCGATTCTGCTCAAAGCCAATGTTGATGAAGCCTTGAAAATTGCCGGGACTGAATCGGTTGAACATGTGATTGTGGTACACCGTACCGGTAATCCGATTGAGCTGAAGGAAGGACGTGACCTGTGGTATCACATGGAAATCATGTCGGTGAATGAAATCTGCCCGCCTGAACCGATGAATGCTGAAGATCCGCTATTCATTCTGTATACCTCGGGTTCGACCGGCAAGCCTAAAGGAGTGTTGCATACGACCGGTGGCTATCTGACTTATGTGAATTCCACTTTCCGCGAAGTCTTCGATATCAAGCAGGATGATGTGTTCTGGTGTACCGCAGATGTCGGCTGGATTACCGGGCATTCCTATGTGATCTATGGCCCACTTTCCAATGGCACCACCACGGTGATGTTTGAAGGCGTACCGCAATATCCGACCTGGGCGCGTACCGGTCATATTGTCGATAAGCATAATGTTTCCATTCTCTATACCGCACCCACGGCGATTCGTGCCATGATGCGAGAAGGAGATACTTTTGTTCGTGAAAGCGACCGCAGCAGCTTGCGCCTGATCGGTTCCGTAGGTGAACCCATCAATCCGGAAGCCTGGAACTGGTATTACACCGTGGTCGGTGAAAGCCGCTGTCCAATTGTCGATACCTGGTGGCAAACCGAAACGGGTGGAATCCTGATTTCACCTCTGCCGGGTGCCACAGATTTAAAACCGGGTTCTGCCACCCGACCATTGTTTGGCATACAACCGGCCATTGTCGATGCTGAAGGCAAGGAACTTGAAGGTGAAGCCGAAGGCAACCTGATTATCAAGGATTCCTGGCCGGGGCAAATGCGTACCATCTGGGGTGATCCTGAACGTTTTATTGAAGCCTATTTCTCGACTTATCCAGGAAGCTATTTCACCGGAGATGGTGCACGCCGTGACAAGGATGGCTATTACTGGATTACCGGACGTGTCGATGACGTACTGAATGTTTCCGGCCACCGTTTGGGTACGGCAGAAGTGGAAAGTGCTCTGGTGGCACATGAACATGTGGCTGAAGCGGCGGTGGTCGGTATGCCGCATGATATTAAGGGACAGGGCATCTGTGCATTCGTCACCTTACAGGCAAATTTTGAGGAATCTGAAGAGCTGCGTCATGAACTGATCAACTGGGTGCGTAAGGTTTTGGGACCCGTAGCTACACCGGACGCCTTGCATTGGGCACCTGCTTTACCGAAAACCCGTTCCGGTAAAATCATGCGCCGTATTTTAAGAAAAATTGCTGCCAATGAGCTGGACACTTTGGGTGATACCTCAACCTTGGCAGATCCACAGGTGGTGGATAATCTGATCGCGACGGTCTATCCCGACAAATAAGCGATTTATAAAAAATACCGCCTGTATGTTCAGGCGGTATTTTTATTTTATGTATAAGCACAGCAGGCATTCAGATAAAGCAGCAAAACATCATCTGCTAAGCTAAAAATATAGCAATAATCAGATCATATTATGAATGCTTCATCTCCACTTTTAAATTCAAATCCATTACACATCGCTCAAAAACTTGCGGAACAATTTGCAACCACCGCTGCGGAACGTGACAAGCAAGGTGGAAATCCTAAATTTGAACGTGATTTAATCCGTCAAAGTGGTTTACTGGGGCTTGCCATTCCATCGCAATATGGCGGTCAGGGTGCGGACTGGAAAACGGTATTTCAGACCATTCAGGTCATTGCCCAGGTCGACAGTTCACTGGCGCATGTTTATGGCTTTCATCATTTACTGATTGCAACGGTGCAACTGTTTTCCCAGCCTGAACAATATGGAAAGTGGTTTGAACAAACAGCCAAAAAAAACCTGTTTTGGGGCAATACTTTAAATCCATTAGACCGACGAACTACAGCAGAAAAAATTTCGGAAACCGAATATGTGTTTCATGGCGATAAAAGCTTCTGCTCAGGTTCGATGGATTCCGACATCTTGCTATGCTCGGGCTATAACGACGAAGGCAAATTACTGATTGGCGTGATTCCTACTGCGCGCGAAGGGGTGAGTTTTTTAGGTGACTGGAATAATATGGGGCAACGCCAGACCGACAGCGGTACCAGTCATTTTGAGCAGGTCAAAATTCAAAAAGATGAGTTATTGCTCAATCCGGGACCACTCAGTACGCCGTATTCGAGCCTACGTCCGCTGATTGCCCAACTGATTTTTGTGCATCTGTTTTTAGGTGTCGCAGAAGGGGCTTTTGAAACGGCCAGACAAACCGTGCAAAGTCAAAAAGCCTGGTCCAAATCTTTGGCTGAAAATGCCGTGAATGACCCGTTTACGCAAAAACACTTTGCCGAGTTTTATGTGCAGCTGCAAGGGGTACGTTTACTGGCAGCTAAAGCGGTTCAGAGCTTACAGACGGCATGGGATCTAGGCAATGACCTCACTGCTGAACAGCGCGGTGAAGTGTCTATTGCAATTGCGACTGCCAAAATTGCGGCGACCAATACCTCGTTGTATATCACACAAAATATTTTTCAAGTGATGGGTGCACGTGCCACCACAGCCCAATTAAATCTGGACCGTTTTTGGCGCAATGTGCGTACCCAAACTTTGCATGACCCGGTTGATTATAAATATCAGGAAATTGGGGAGTGGGTGTTAACGGCTAAAGTGCCCGATCCGAGTTTTTATTCGTGATGAAATAAGAAAATGCCATTTTACGAAATAGAGGTCTTTTTTGCTTCTCGGTTTAAAAAATGAATTAAGAGCGTGGAACGTGAAAAATCACTTTAAAAGCCTAATTTGTGAAAATTAGGCTTTTAATAAGATTTAAATTAATGATTTATATAAAATAAATTTTAATTTCGTATAAGGTGTATTATGTTAATTTTAGGAAAACTTTAATAAATTTAGAAAGTAACATAATACTTATAATGCATTTTAAAACTTAATCTAGTTGGTTTTTTACTACGACTGTTGATAAACCAGCTCCTGTTACTGCTCCAGCTCCAGCTATTACAGCTGTACCTCCAGCCATACCTGCTCCTCCCGTTGCTAAAGCTCCTCCCCCCAAAGCTGCTAGAGAGGCATTAGTCAATGCTGCACCACTTAAAGTACTGATCGTAGCACCTGTTGTAGCTGTAGCACCCAATAAGCCTGCTGCACCTGCGGCAGTAGCAATTGCTGGAGCGGCAACAAAAGCTAATCCACCCGTGGCTACTGTGCTACCAATAACTAATGCTGTCTTACCTGGATTTTCAATAATAATATCAGCTGCACTACCAACTACGTCAGCTGTAGTACTAGCCACATCACCAACTACGTCAGCTGTAGCACTGGCTACATCACTGACTACATCAAACGTAGCACTAGCCACATCACCAACTACGTCAGCTGTAGCACTAGCTACATCACTGACTACATCAAACGTAGCACTAGCTACATCACCAATGAAACTAAATAGTCCCATATTACCCCCCTTGAAATATATGATTTTTCTATGAAAACAATACACTAATTTTAAAAAAATACATAAAAACTAAGGTTATAGCCTCAATTTTTTAAACTCTTATAACGGGTATTATGTTAATTTTAGAAAAATTAAAAAATTATTTTTTCTTCAATACAATAAAATTATCTCTTTTATTTTTGATTACATAATCTTTTCTTAATTTTCCAAACAATAGTTTAGCAGCACCAATACTACCTGCTGCAATAAACAAAGAGCCAACCGTTATTGTTGTTCCTAAGCCAAGTGTTGCCGCCGCCGCAGGAGCGGTGAATGCCAGGGCTGTAGCTGTGGCTGGAGCCGCAGTGCCTCCTGAACCCATTGTAAGAAAAACTGAAGCCATGGCTACTCCTATTGCGCCAAATGCTATAGCCCAAGCAACATTGCCTGCTGCTTTAATTTTTATAGTCTTTTTAGCTAAATCACCATGAATTTCAATCGTATCTGCATTATTTTTAATAGCTTGGGCTAACTCTTTTTCGGTATGTACTGAAGTAACCATTTTCAATATATTTCATAGTATGTATTGAAAATATAATAGTTTAATCTAGTTGCTATATGCTACCTATTTAACATAATGGGCGTTATACGAAATGCATTTTTAAAATTTATTATTTATCAAATGCTTAATTAAATAAAACCGAAATAAAAAAGATTGAAAAGTACACATCTTAACAACTTGTGTGTTTTTTAGTCGGATATGTAATGTTCTGTCAATAAAATTGATCAATAAAAATTCAATTTGATGATTTTTTGTGAGTTATTAATTCTTCCGGGACAGAAAGAATGCCCATATTCTACGCATAAAAATTGGCCGGTTCTGTACGCTTTGGCGCACATCAATTTAAGGATTTTGCGGATGGGCGCAGCCGGTTTTTTTTCCTATGATGAATTCATACAGGAACAGGATGTTCCGGAACATAAAACAACAATAAAACGTTCATACACCAGGATCGTGAAGCAAAGACAGGAGTCATGCTTAACTAACCCATACGAAAAAGCCCGACAGGATGTCGGGCTTTTTTATATCATTTTATTCAGCCATGATTACTTTGCTGCCTGTTCTACAGCAGGTTGTGAACTTACAGGCTGTTGACTCGCGGAAGCGGGGCTAATCATTTTATTGATTGGCCGGTTATCCATCATTGTCCCAATGGGCGATACGCGCCAAATTATATTACCGACATCATCGGCCACTAAAATAGCCCCGGAACGATCAACCGCTACACCAACAGGTCGTCCAAAAGCATCTCCCTTATTGCTTAAAAAACCGCTTAATACATCTTGCGGCTGACCTGAAGGTTGGCCATTTTGAAAGGGCACAAAAATAACCTTATAGCCACTATGGGGTTTCCGGTTCCATGAGCCATGTTGACCAATCAGCGCACCACTGCGATACTGCGGCATCAATTGAGCCGTATAAAATGTCAGGCCTAATGAAGCCGTATGGTTACCCAGAGCATAATCAGGTTTAATCGCACGTGCGACCAGTTCAGGATTTTGTGGTTTTACCCGCGTGTCTACATGTTGGCCATAATAGCTATAGGGCCAGCCATAAAAAGCACCGTCTTTGACCGAAGTCAGGTAATCGGGCACCAGGTCATTGCCAATTTCATCCCGCTCATTCACGACTGTCCAGAGCATGCCACTTTGCGGTTGCCAGTCCATCCCATTGGGATTGCGCAGCCCTGTGGCAAAGGGTCGTGCTTTGCCACTGGCAATATCAAATTCCATAATCAAGGCTCGGCCAGCTTCCTGGTCTAATCCATTTTCCGCCACGTTACTGTTTGATCCCACAGTAATATAGAGTTTGCTGCCCGCAGCATTGGCAATCACATTTTTGGTCCAATGGTGGTTTAAGGTGCCGCCCGGTAAATCCAGTACTTTGCTACCGTTTGCTGTAATTCGGGTTGCACCTTGTTGGTAAGGAAAGCGCATGAGCGAGTCGGTATTGGCCACGTACAGCATATTGCCAACCAGCGCTATGCCAAAGGGCGAGTTTAGATTTTGTAGAAATACGGTTTTTTGGTCAGCCACGCCATCGCCATTGTTGTCACGGAGCAGGCGAATGCGGTTGGCACTCGGATGCGATGAGCCTGCACGCTTCATCAGCAGTTTCATGATTTTGCCCCTAATGCCTTTACTGTCATCCGGTTTGGGCGGTGCATCGGTTTCAGCCACCAGCACATCACCATTTGGCAATACATACAGCCAGCGCGGATGTTCCAGTTCTTTGGCAAAGGCCTGAACTTTCAAACCTGGAGCCGGGGTGGGCATCGTGCCGGCAGGCCAGCCTGTGGCCGGGGCGATATTGACCGTAGGAAACAAACTTGACTTGGGTTCAGGCAGATGCGGTTGAGGACCATAACTGTCGGTAATGGGAGACCTGGATGGTGATGCACATCCGGTGAGTGCCAATACAATGGCAGCGCCCGCAATGGGCAGTAAAAGTTGAGCAGACATCTTTATTTCCAGCTTATTTTTTGCCGCTATCGCCTTACTTTAAAAGTTAGCTTAAGCAGCCACCATGCGGTTCTTGTTTTTTCTGGTTGACGATTGGTTATTGCTTTTTGGCTCCAAGGTATCAATTCCAATGCTCATCTGAAAGAAAGGGCTAAAAAATTTAACAAGACTGGCTAATATAGTGGATGGAGTAGAAAGGATGGCAAGAATCTATCTTCCTATTGAGCTTAAAATTTCTGCTATACAAGCAAAAAAAATCCCTCAAGCCGAGCCTTGAGGGAAAGTTGGAAATGCCATTTGATTATTATAGTTTGAGTTCATGTACAGTCTGTTTGATTACCGAGATTAAGCAGACTTAGGCGTGACAACAGCCAGCTGTTGCGCTTCCAGTTCACGAACCAATGGCAACACTTTTTGTCCAAAATATTCAACTTCTTCAATAAAATGTAAAAAGCCAGACAGAATCAAGTCCACACCGACTGCTTTCAGTTCAACAATACGTTTCGCAATTTGCTGCGGTGTACCAATCAAATTGGTTTTAAAGCCATCGTTATACTGCACCAAATCTTCAAAGGTCGATTTTGCCCAGTTACCTTCACCCTCTAATGTTGCTGCCCCGGCTTCACGGGTGGCATCACCAAAAGACTTCACCGCCTGGACATTGGCCTTGGCCACAATTTCCTGCAGCACGGCTTGCGCTTCTTCTTCAGTATCACGGGCAATAATGAAAGCATTGACGCCAATTTTCACGGTATGGTTATTGGCTTTGGCTTTTTCACGGATATCATCAATCTGCTTTTTCAGCTCTTCCACTGTGTTGCCATTGGTAAAGTACCAGTCCGATACACGAGACGCCATATCACGTGCTGCACGTGAGCTACCGCCCTGGAAGATTTCAATATGTGGTTTTTGCACCGGTTTTGGACTGAGGGTGTAATCTTTGAATTGATAGTATTGACCATCAAAACTGAAATGATCCTGAGTCCAGATACCTTTAAGGCTACGGATAAATTCTTCAGAACGTGCGTAACGCTGGTCATGTTCCGGCCATTCTTCACCAATGGCATCAAATTCGCCGCGGAACCAGCCACTGACCACGTTAATGGCAATACGGCCATTGGTCAGGTGGTCAATGGTTGCCAATTGTTTGGCAGCCAGTGCCGGTTTCCATGGACCCGGCAAAATTGCAGCGATCACTTTGAGTTTCTCAGTTTTGGCCAGGATACCATGACTGAAACTGACCGATTCATGCTGGTTTTCCGCGTTATAACCGGCAGTAAAACGAATCTGGGTTAAGGCATATTCAAAGCCACTTTTTTCCGCAGCTTGCGCCAGACGGACGTTATAGTCATAACTCCAGTCCGTACGCTGTTCAATATCGCTGACCACCAAACCGCCGCTGACGTTTGGCACCCAATAAGCAAATGTAATGTTTTTATCTTGTACTGACATTCTGTATACCCTCAGGATGTAATTTTTTAGCGCTCTTAAGCTACCTGTGACTTCGGTGCTTTTTTGCTGTGCAGGCGCGCTTCGGCGGCATCCAGGCTTGGCACTGCAGCAGAAGGAAGTACTTCTTCCTGTTCAATTTGCTTGTTGATACCCAGGTTCTGGTTGGCTAGCTGAGATTTCTCTTTGACCACTTCAGCACGCTGGCCTTTGGCAGGTGCCCATTCAAGAATTGGCAATGCACGTGCTACAGCGAGGGTAATGCGGTCACGCAGCAGTTCACTGTGAATGGTATATTCAGGGGTAAAGTCACGGTCTGTTGCATAGACACCAATCGGTAAGGTTTGTGCCTGGAAAAAGCTGAACAATGGACGCAATTGATGTTCAAGCACCAAGGCATGACGCTCGCTACCACCTGAAGCTGCCAGCAATACCGGTACATCTACCAACGCAGTTTGTTCTACAAAATCAAAGAAATGTTTGAAAAGTCCTGTGAATGAGGCACGGTAAACCGGTGTGCCGACAATCAGGGCATCCGCCGCCTCAACTGCTGCTAGGTCATCCTGTACACGTTGTGGCAACTGGTTACGGTAAATTGCACCGCCAAGTAAAGAACCGATTTCGCTAAATTTGATAAAGTGAACATGAATTGGAGTGGCTTCACCTAATTCATCAATAATCGCTTGTACCAACGCTTCGGTTTTAGAAGGATTGTTTAATCCACCTGATACAGCCACAATATTCAATGGTTTTTGTACATTTAAAATAGACATTTTCGAATAACCTAAAACATAAAATCTCGGAATAGGTTTATTAATCAACAGCAGGCATATTCTGTAAAATAAGCAAATAAAGAAAAGTTATCTTATTTTAAGATATGAAGAATAAACTCATTAAAATGGACTTTTACATCTCTTAATATTTTGATTTTTATATTTATATTCATTAGTAATAAGCATTTTGAGCTGATCGATAAAATTTATATCAAAATATGATTAGGTTTGATGATTTTTCGAAAAACCTTAAAAAAAGGAGTTTTTTGAGAAAATAATCTCATATTAGATGAAAAAAGTTATTGATTGCATATCCTTAATAGTCCTTGTGTGGTTAGAATAAGCTTAATGTGCACAAGATCCTTCATGTTGTTGCTTATGAATATTTTAATCGTTGATGATCATCCACTGTTTCGTCATGCCTTGATTCAAGCTGTTCGTTACAGCTTGCCGCAAGCGCAAATTCAGGAAACAGCTGCAGTAAATGAGTTTTATGAACGCTTAGATAATGGGCCGGAACCAGATTTGGTTTTGCTGGATCTCAATTTACCGGGAGCTTCGGGCTTTTCGGCTTTGGTGCATGTTCGTGCACAATATCCGTCCATTCCGATTATTGTGGTGTCTGCGCATGAAGAAGTGTCCATTATTCAACGTGCCATAGCCCATGGTGCGATGGGCTATATTCCGAAATCTGCGCATCCAAGCCATATTGGTGAAGCGATCCGTCAGGTACTGGAAGGGGAAATCTGGTTGCCACCAAACTTGCCTGCCAACATGAACTTTGACCCGCGTGCGGCAGATGAAACTGCACTGGCAGAACGTATCCAGTCACTTACACCGCAACAATTCCGTGTATTGATGATGGTGGCGGAAGGTTTGCTGAATAAACAGATTGCTTATGAGCTGGATGTTTCTGAAGCAACCATTAAAGCACATGTCACCGCCATTTTCCGTAAGCTTGGGGTGCAAAACCGTACTCAGGCAGTATTGGCGATTAGTGCCTTGAATATTGAAGAAAAGAAAATGTAATGTTGTTGAATGCAGCATGACATAAACATTGCATAAAAAAGGCACCTGAATGAGGTGCCTTTTTTATGCTACGTGCTTTTGAAACTGCTTTTGAAATGAGTTTTAAGCTTTAAAATTAGGCCACATAACTTTGTTTAGGGGTGTGGTCGGTGCAAAATAATGGATTTAATGCACATTGCAGATCATCAATCTGTTCCTGCGACACGTATGCTTTTTCTTTCAGATATTCAGCCACGCTGTCATCGCGCAAACTTAAAAATGCAGCATCATAGACACCGAGGTCGACAAATAAGGCTGCGGTTTCCAGACTGTTAAAACGGTCCAGATAAACATCATTGCCATACAGCAGGAAAATATGATCTTCATTGGCCTGAGGATTAACACCCAGATGGCTGGCCAGATCCAAGGGTGGGGTTTTAATAAACAGCAGATCGGATAATTCATCAAATTGGGTGGTATCTAAAACATTGGCATCGGTTTTGACTTTACCCAGCCAAGCCTTAAACACCAGCACTGCACCGCCGCGTAACAGCATGCTCCAGATTTGATGGCGCACGCTATCGCTTAAGTCCCGAGACTCGGTTTGCAAGGATTGAACCAGTTTGTCTTCCTGTTCTGCAAGTCGTTCAAATAAGCCTAAGCCTTGCGGTTTATAGGCGGCAGGACTAAAGACATCGAAATTCAAATCGGCAAAGACTTGTAAGGCGAGGGGAACTGCACTTTGATACAAAGTGTCCAAAGCCTGAATATGAGTGTCATCCAATTTGCTGTACTTAAATAGTTCATTCCACTGAATTTCAGGTAATAGCGCATTGGCACCGTATTGTCGGTAAAACTGTTGCGATTGATCCAGATCATGAAGGCCGGTTTCAGAAATGTTCATCTTCAAATTCCTGTAATGTGTAGGATGATCAGTTTCTTAGGCTGCGTTTTTTATGACTTGCTCGAAATCTAAAAACTGATCTTTTCTTGCTCTTATATATGCGCGGGCAGCAACGGAAACGGTATACGACTAAAGTTATACGAAGGTGATTTTTAGTAAAAAATATTTTAAAAAATAATGGCTTGAAAAATTGTAACTAAGTATACAAGTGTATATTTAAATTTTGATGTTCTATGCCATAGTAAATAAAAATGTGTAATTTTTAGTCAATAAAATGGCAGTTAAAATAAAGAAATTGAACAGTTTTGCCTAGAGCGAAAAATAAATTGTTAATTAAAGGAAAAAAGCTGGATTTTTGGAGGAAAAACGTCCATTGCCAGGCGAGGCAATGGACGTTTGATTTGAGGCTAAGGGATTAAGAACCGGAAATTTTCAGGCCCGATAACCATGAACGAAGTGAGGCTGGTTTTAACGGTTTTTTCAGCAGCACAATATTCAGTTCTTTCAAATGTTGCGGCAGTTCAGGATCGGAATCTGCAGTAATTAAGGCCACAGGCACCTGTTCCTGACGATTTTCCAGAATGAAATCCAGTCCAACTTTATTGTTATTCAGATGCTGATCGACCAGCCACACCTGAATATTCTCTTGCTGAATCAACTCTAAAGCCTGTTCCGGTTCAGTCGCCTTAAACACTTGATAGCCCCATTTGGTCAGTAAGGTAGACATCCCTTCCAAAATGGTTTCATCATTGTCCAGACATAGAATTTTATAGGCCTTGCTTTTCAGCGGAGTCGCCTGGACAGGAGCTGTCACCACTTTCGGCGCATTCACAATTGGTACTTCAATCATGAAGCAAGAACCCTTGCCATATTCGGAATAGACATGTACCGGATAGTCCAGCAGGCTGGTCATACGTTGCACAATGGCCAGGCCGAGTCCCAGACCTTGCTCGCCCCAAGGCGAAGTATGGCCGCAGCGCTCAAATTCCTGAAACAGCTTAATGCGCTGTTCTTCGGCAATGCCCGGGCCAGTATCCCATACCCCAATCCGGATATGTCGCGGTTTTTCGGCACAACGCAGCACGCCGACAATGACACGTCCTTTGGCGGTATAACGTAAAGCATTACTGACGAAGTTTTGAATGATACGGCGAATCCACTGCGGATCGGTATCGATCCAGAACTGGGCATCATGCACGCTGAATTTAATGCCACGTTGAGCTGCAATGGATTTAAATTGCAGTTCCAAATCACTTAATAAATCATGCAATGGATAAGGTTGACGTTTCGGCTGGATGGTACCGCCTTCCAGACGGGCAATATCCAGCAGGGCAGACAACATACTTTCTGCACCATGCAAAGCACGATCCAGCTGTTGCAGGGTCTTGCGGTCTTCCTCCGACTGCACGCTTTGTTCTAAAGCAGTGCTAAACAAACGTGCCGCATGCATCGGTTGTAATAAGTCATGACTGGCAGCGGCAATAAAGCGGCTCTTGGACATATTGGCACGGTCGGCCTGTTCGCGTGCCAGTTGCTGTTCGGAAAGAGCATCGGCCAGCTGCTGGGTACGGTCTTGTACCCGTGCTTCAAGTACGGCTTCATTTTCACGGAAGGCCGTAATGTCGGCAAAGGTGGTGACAAAACCACCCCCTTCAATCGGATTACCGCGCATCTGAATCACACGACCATCTTTACGGATCCGTTCAAATTCATGGGCACTGCCCATGGCCATCCAGTGAATCCGTTTGCGCACGTGTTCTTCTACCGAACCCGGTCCACATTCGCCACGCTCGGCGTTATAGCGGATCAGGTCGGCAATAGGACAGCCGACATAAACAATATCTTTGGGATAATCGAACAATTTAAGGTATTGATTGTTCCAGGCTACCAGACACATATTTTCATCGACCACGCTCACCCCTTGGGTCATATGATCAATCATGGTCATGATCAGGTTCTGGTTAAAACGTTGCCATTGCGAGGCCTGATCCAGAATATTGGCAACTTGCCCCAACGCTAGACCATTATTCACCATTGCAGTGGTGAGCAGGGTACGCGCGGAAGCGGCACCAATAGTTCCGGCAAGATATTGTTCAGTGAAGCGCCACCACATGCCATTAGCACTGCTATTTTCATTCAGTACCACGTTGTTTTGAGCACAGAACTGACGAAAGGCCTGAGTCGCCGGTCCTTCACCAGTAATCCGTTTGGCCAGGGTAATTAAATCGCCAACTTTTAGACGGGCAACATCCTGATGGGAATAATTGATTTCACTTGAGCTACTTTGAGTCGGCAAAGGTTTGGTTTCATAATAGAAAAAACTTTCCGCCTGAATTTGCTCGGCAATGCTGGGCCGGAAAATCCGCGACACCCAGACATAGAGCAGGATATTCAGACCCAATGCCCAAGTCACGCCATGGGTTAGGGGAGCAAAAGATTGAAAACCAAACAGGGCTTCCGGACGTAACCAATTAATACCAAAAGGTCCCGCAAGCAGGAAATGCTGGCTAAAATGACTGTATTCAGCTGGCAGACTGCGCAGTACGGTAGGCAATAACAAGGTATAGGCCCACATGACAAAGCCGGCAATCAGACCGGCATATACGCCTTGCTTACTGCCACCGCGCCAATACAGGCCACCAATCAAGGCTGGAGCAAATTGTGCCACGGCACTGAAGGCCAGTAGACCAAATACGGATAGCTGGTCGATGTCATTAAAGAAATGGAAGAACAAGAAACCGAGCAGCATGACGGCTAAAATACACACCCGACGGGTAAATTTCAGCACCAGAGGCAGACGTTTGTCATGACGTGAAAGTAAGCCGCTACGCCATAAGGCCGGCATAATCAGGTCATTGCTGAGCATAATCGACAGGGCCACGGAAGAGACCAGCAGCATACCTGTGGAAGCAGAAAAGCCCCCCAAGAAAGCCAAAAGCGTCAACCATTCCTGGTCATAACTCAGGGGGAGTGACAGCACTGCTACATCAGGGATCGCTAGAAAGTGCGGTGCCGCATGCAAGGCCCAGCTGGCAATCGGAATAATAGCAACCGTAGTCAGAATCAGATAAGTGGCAAACCAGCGACGTGCGCCGCGAATATGCTTTTCATCACGCAGTTCCACTACAGCCACATGGAATTGTCGCGGCAAGCAAATTACAGCCAGTGCGGCTAATAAGGTCTGTACCCAAAAGGTTTCAGGCACACCAAAAAGCTGAACCTGTTTAAAGGTATCGACCACATCACTGGAAATCTGTCCCAAGTTTTCGGGTGCGTCAAAGACAAAAAATAATGCCACACACAGCAAGGCAAACAGTTTAACAAAAGACTCAAATGCTACCGCCAGCATTAAACCGCCATGCTGTTCGGTATTGGCAATTTGCCGGGTACCGAAAATCATGGCCAAAATGGCTAAAACCCCGGTCAGGAAAAGCACGCTATTGGTGGTGCCCTGTATGCCGGTATTTTGTTGCAAAACCACTGCAGCACTCAAGGCAATCGCTCTAAGCTGCAAGGCCAGATAGGGAATAATGGCAATGACTGCAAGAATTGTAACTAAAGATGCCAAAGGACCGCTTTTGCCATAACGTGCGGCAACAAAATCTGCAATCGAAGAAATGGCATGATGCTGACGCACGCGGCCTAAGCGTCGCCAGATATCATAACCGACCCAGACAAAAATTAAGGGGCCCAAGTATATGGGAAGAAAGATAATTCCTTCACGAACAGCAGCCCCGGTTGCACCGTAGAATGTCCAGGAGGAGCAATACACCCCTAAGGTTAGACTAAAGAGTAACATGCGGCCGCGGGTACTTAATCGACTCGCGTGTTTTTCACCAAAAAAAGCACAGATAAAAAGTATTGCGATATAAAGGGCGAGAACCCCAATAATGAGCCAACTGTTCATATTGCCTACAGTGTAAATTTATGTCGTAATGATACCCTATCTAATAATCTTGCCGCTTTAATTGATCAAAATTTAACGACCAAAGTATTAATTACAATAACCCAAGAAGATTGTTAAGTTAGACAACGAAATAATTCGAATTAAAAAGATTCACCTATGGCTGGGTGCACACAGGAGTATGATTATGGATGAGGCACAAGTAGAACGTATTCTACAGAATCCCAAATTTAAAGAAATGGTCAGCAGAAAAAGCAGATTAAGTTGGACTTTAACAATCATCATGTTGATTGTTTATGTTGGATTTATGCTTTTAGTTGGTTATAACAAAGAATTCTTGATGAGTTCATTTAGTGGTGGTATTACAACTTGGGGAATGCCGCTAGGCTTGGGCATTATTGTATTGTCTTTTATTCTATGTGGCGTTTATTCGTATATTGCGAACAATAAACTTGATGCATTGAATGCAGAAGCAATGCGTGAAGTTGAAGCAATCACTCATGAAAAAGGACAATAATCAGATGAAATGGAATTCATTAAAAGCGCAAGCAGTTGCTGCGTCTACACTACTGATGTCAGGTATGGCAATGGCTAGTCCAGATTTGGGCGCTGCTGAACAGCAAGCAACCAACTGGCATGCGATTATTATGTTCGCGATTTTCGTGGGCTTCACTTTGCTTATTACCAAATGGGCAGCTAAGCAAACTACAAGTACTACAGACTTCTATACTGCCGGTGGCGGTATTTCAGGTTTCCAGAATGGTTTAGCGATTGCCGGTGACTATATGTCAGCCGCTTCGTTCCTCGGTATTTCTGCACTTGTGTTCAGTTCAGGTTTTGACGGTTTACTTTACTCACTCGGTTTCATGGTAGGTTGGCCAATCGTATTGTTCCTTGTGGCAGAGCGTTTACGTAACTTGGGTAAATTCAACTTGTCTGACGTGGTTTCATTCCGCTTAGAGGAAAAACCAGTACGTACCTTGGCAGCACTCAGCTCTTTGGTGGTTGTTGCCTTTTATCTGATTGCTCAGATGGTGGGTGCAGGTCAGCTGATCAAATTACTATTCGGTTTGAACTACAACATTGCTGTGGTGATTGTGGGCCTTTTAATGATGGCTTACGTAATCTTTGGTGGTATGTTGGCAACCACTTGGGTACAGATCATCAAAGCGGTGATGTTACTTTCAGGCGCAACCTTCATGGCTTTCATGGTGATGAAAGGTGTGGGCTTCAGCTTTACCAACATGTTTGAACAATCGATTCAGGTATTCTCTAAAGTACATGAAATCAGCCTTGCAGAAGCAGGCAATATCATGGGACCAGGTAAACTTGCAGCGAACCCGATTGATGCGATTTCTTTAGGTCTGGCATTGATGTTTGGTACTGCAGGTCTTCCACATATCTTGATGCGTTTCTTTACCGTTAAAGATGCCAAAGAAGCACGTAAATCAGTGGTTGTGGCTACAGGTTTCATCGGTTATTTCTACCTATTAACCTTCATCATTGGTTTCGGTGCGATCCTTTACGTATCAAATAATCCGCAATTCCTTGATGTTGCAAAAATGGCAGTTACTGGCAAGTTAGAGCTTGTTGGTGGTAACAACATGGCTGCAGTTCACTTGGCTGATGCTGTTGGCGGTGACTTGTTCATGGGCTTCATTTCAGCAGTAGCATTCGCAACAATTCTTGCAGTTGTGGCTGGTTTGACATTGTCTGGTGCTTCAGCAATTTCGCATGACTTGTATGCAAACGTATTCAAAAAAGGCCAAACAACGCCTGAATCTGAACTACGCATGTCTAAAATTGCAACTTTAGGTTTGGCAATTTTCGCAATGATTTTGGGTATCTTGTTCGAGAAACAAAACGTTGCGTTCATGGTTGGTTTGGCATTCTCGGTAGCGGCGTGTGCGAACTTCCCGGTACTGGTATTGTCAATGTTCTGGAAAGGCTTGACCACTCGTGGTGCAGTGATTGGCGGTTTAGTCGGTTTGATAACTGCGGTGGTATTGATTGTACTGGCTAAAGCAGTTTGGGTAGATACATTGCAAATTTCAGATACACCAATCAACCCATTCAATGGCCCGGCAATCTTTGCAATGCCATTATCATTCTTCTGCTGCTGGTTGTTCTCTGTGACTGACAGCTCTGCACGTGCGCATGCAGAACGCAAAGCATTTGATGCACAGTTTGTACGTTCACAAACAGGTATTGGTATCTCTGGTGCGTCAGACCACTAAGCGATCACTACTTTAAAAAAAGTCCCGTCAGGGACTTTTTTTATGCTCAAAACTTTATCAAAAAGTGAGTATGAAGATGGGAAATTTTTATACACATCTGTTACTTACAGGGAGCGGAGTTTATGCTAAGTTAAACCATAAAAAGAAAGCTAGCCCCTAAATAAACCAGAACAGAAACATTGTGGAGTTGTGAATGCAGGCCATTATTGATGTTTGGAAAGTTTTTCGCTTATTGCCTTCTGCCTGGTTGCTCTCATTACAATTCATTATTCTAATCGTATCGGTTGCTGTCAATTACAGCATGACCTACCGCACCATAAGCTGGGTATTAGGCGTATTGGTGTTACTGGTCATTGCCAAAGTTATTAAACAAACCCCAATGTTTACCTTCTTGGGACTGAGTTTTGTGGTTGGGGCAGTGTTTTTTTCTTCATTGATTTTATTGGGGGTAGAGAACCCTCTAATACAAGTGACTGCGCATGGCTTTGAGGCTGCTGCCTATTTTAGTGCCACTTATGGTCTGTTACGTTATATGTTTGAAGACCGTTATCTCACCCAGGATGAGCTGTTT
This sequence comes from Acinetobacter sp. NS-4, assembly GCF_037402435.1. Lineage (NCBI taxonomy): Bacteria > Pseudomonadati > Pseudomonadota > Gammaproteobacteria > Moraxellales > Moraxellaceae > Acinetobacter > Acinetobacter sp. NS-4. The sequence goes on from NZ_JBBEUE010000007.1 coordinate 51,413, forward strand.
GCTGCAGGAGCGGTATTTACCCTGCTGGCTTGGGGATTTGCATTTTTATATAACGTTTGTCAGCTGTTGGTGCCAGGAAGCTTTCAGAATCCCAATGTTGCAGGTTTACAAAGCTGGCTTGATCTATTGTTCCTGAGTTTTAGTTTGCAGTCTGCCACAGGCTTGTCTGATCTTATTCCCATGAGTGCACCTGCACGTGTACTGGCATTGCTGCAAATGTTCTGTGGGGTCATGTACTTGGCGCTTATTGTTTCACGTTTAATTGCTTTGCAATACATTGCCCATTTGCCTAATCGGGACAAATCCAAAAAATAAGATAAAACTTTAAGTAAGTTGGAGAAAACTAAAAGCTTTATTTTGACCATGCATTTGTATGCTTTGGGATTTTTATTTATTTTAAGGGGTAATTTTTTATCTATCTGGCAATTGTTGTTTTGGCATTAAATACATGCCTAAAATAAAAAAGGACGCAATGTGCGTCCTTTTTTGATTCGTTTTCTAAACTGAATTAGAAGCGGAATTTAGCGTTTACGCCAACAGTTTGAGTATCACGAACTGTTAGATCATTTGCAAGAGCTGATTCATAGTTAGCATTTACATAAGAAGCGCCAACTGCAACAGCAGGAGTGATGAAATAGTTTACGTTCGCACCCCAAGCTGAGTCTGGTGAACCAGTGAAGCTAGATTCCATGTAAGATGCGCCAACGCTTAATTTAGGGGTAACAAAAAGAGTTGTACCTAGATTATAAGCAGTATCTTCACCGTAAACTAAACCAGACTCAAAACCGATTGACATGTTAGTACCGTCAATCGCGCCTACGTATTTAGTACGTGCAGTGATTGCATCTTGGTCTTGATTAATTGTGTCAGATTCTAAAGCAGCTTTAGCAACACCATTTGAAAGAATGTTGAAAGCATCATAAGAGGTTTGGTTAGCAACGCTAGTATAACCAACAGCAACCAAGAAGTTGTTAATTGGAAGAACACCAACTTCTAAAGCATAACGGTCGCCATGGTCGTCAGCAACGCCAGCAGCTTTGTTGTCAGAAATTGTGTTGCTGTAAGAAGCGCTAGCATATACAGGAACGATTTTTGTTGGAACGTAAGCTTCTGCTTTAGCGCCAATAGTATGAGAAACAACGTCTGTGCGATCAGCATCTACATCGTATTCGCCATAGTTATACGCTAAAGAAGCATTAGAGGCTTGGTTTAAAAACGCTGCTTCAGCCAATGGACCTTTAGAAGAGTCAACATTTTTGAAGTAGTAAGTACCTTGTACAGCACCAGTAAAGTTTTTGTCATTTACAGTATTGTCGATGTACTCAGATTGACCTTGTACTTCTACTTGATATGCTTGCGCACCGGTCATGGCTAATAATAAAGCAGTGGCTAAACCGAGTTTTTTCATAATAATTACCAGTTCTGTTAAAAATGGATTAAACAGTAAGCATTGTATTGTAACAAAACATTAAGTCAATGAACTAAAAGGACATTATTTTGTTGAGTTATTGCTCTAAATGATTTAGGTACAAAAAACATACAAATGAATTTTTTTAAAAAAATGTTTTCAGAACAAATAAATATGAATTTTTTTAAAATTACCTTTTTAAGAAGAAGCAAAATCAATAGATGTTTTACAATGTAAAATTGGATTAATATTCTATTAATTATCGTAAAATTCAATCTAAATGTGTTTTTATTATGTGAACTATCCATTGAATTTTAAATATTCACCCGATTCCAACAATAAAAATCACATAAAAGTGATTTTTTGTTTAATAAACAACCATCGGATCTTTTTATTTTGTGATTTATTTAACATAAATATTTCATTATTGTGATGAACTTCAAATCATAGTGCTTTAATAGGCTTTACTTATTTTAATATTTTCAACATAATATCTCTATCAATTCATACTACATTGAAATAATGTGATGATGATCTGATTCTCCATAAACAAGTTTTTGTTTTATATGCCCAACTTTCCCCAAGGTTGGGTTTTTTTTGTTTAAAAAATATTTCAGTTGCTTTTGAGATCAAACAGAACCAGTAATTGAAATGGAAAATAATAAACGGTAGCTAAAGCCTATTTTTAGCCATGAGATCGTAATTTTTAAAATTCCAGCATAGATAAAATTATAATGCACAAATATGGTGCAAAAATATGATTGTTTTTAGGGTGTTTATTAAGCTTCACCCATAAAAAACCCCAATTTTCAAAGAAAACTGGAGTTTTTCGCCAAAATTTTCGGGAAAATTAAAAAATCTGCTGAGGAATATATTTAATTTGCCCTAATGTAGTGCATTATGCACATATTTGTGGCATGTGTAAATATTTTCTTATCAGGCAAGTAGCAATATTTAGATAAGTATGTAATTTAAACAATATAAATTGGAGGCCTTCATAGAAATAGTCCTGCATTATTTTGTTGAGATCTTTAAGTGAAACAGAATTTTCTATTTAAATGGCTTGCTTAACTGCAATTTATAGATATTCAAAGTTTTTAACTGCACTCAATGAAAAGCGGTTTGCTACTATCTGGGGAAAGAATAAAAATGGAGTTGAAACCCTACAAATATGCACTGGACTTTAAAGCTTTAGTAAAGAATTTAGATTTTTTTAACTTGTATTTGAAAAAATATTATAAGTGGTTGATAGGATGGAAATATTTGAAAATGTTGATTAATTTTTAACTCTTTTTAGATCAAAATCGTGTAATATATTTATATATAATTTGAGTATGATCATAGGTCATTTGGTATGTATGGTGAGTAATTAATTTATGTATAAATTACGCTCGGAACATATCAGCCGGCGACTGTTCTGGTCAATGATGATTATCATCCTGTCTCTTCTATTTTTATCTGTTCCTTTAATTGTCAGTAGTTATCACAGCTATCAAAAAGCGGACCGGGCTTTAACTGAAATTTCTGCGCTTCGTGCAGTGGCAGATTTAGCCAATAAGGTTTCCCGGGAACGGGCACCGGCCAATAAGGTGATGTCGAGCAATGCCGACGAACTTGAAGCAAATCTAAAAGAATTAGAGGTTTATCGAAAAGAAGTCGATTTGCAGATTGAGCAAACTCGTGCAATTTTAAATGCAGCAGGTTTTATTGTTCAGGCTCAGGCATTATCTTCCCATTTAAAAGTGACTTTGGTACAGGGTCGTAATGCAGTCGATGCTTATGGTGCTTTACCACGCTCTGCGCGTAGTGCAAAACAGCTGGACCAGGCGATTCAGCAAATGTTTAAGGCCTGGGATAGCTGTGATGAAATTTTACATCAAGTCGTGGAACATGCTGAAGCTAAAGGAACTTCGGTTTCGGACTACTACACATTGATTTTAATTCTGGCAGATTTGCGTGATCAGGCGGGTCGCACTGCATCGAATGTTATGGCCGCGGTCACTTTTAATGAAAAAATTCCTGAGGATAATTTGGCCCGGTCGTTACAGACGCAATATCAGGCCAATTATTTATGGGAGCTGGTCAATACGGTACTACCTGAACAAGGTAAGATTCCAAAATATTCAGCTTTATATCAGCAAGTAAAAGCACAATTTTTAGATCAAGGCATTCCAATTGTTGCTCGCCTGATGAATGAAAGTATACACAATCAGGCGTACTCATTGACTGGTACGCAATTGACCGAAGTAATGGTCGATAAATTTGTAACGGTGGTTAATCTTCAAAACTATGTTTTGGATTACAGTGTGCAGGTGGCTCAAACCCAGAAGGAACAAGCCCAGCAAAAATTAATTTTAATTTTATTGGTGGCACTGATTTGTTTGGTCACAGTTATTTTTACCATGATCTATGCGCGGAATCATGTTTTTATACCTTTAATTAAAGCCAGAAATACCATTATTCGTCTGGCACAGCATCAGGTTATAGAGACTGAGCGGGAACAATTATCTGCTGAGCCAGTCACGTTATTGGATGCCCTTAAAGACTTAAAGCGAGTGCTACAGCAGCGGGATGCGCTGGAATTTCAGCTCAGAAATATTGCCAATACGGATACTTTGACCGGGGTGTCTAACCGTTTAGCTTTGGATGAATATATTCGTTATCTGGAGCATAAGCCGAATCAATTTAAGCAAACCGGTTTAATCATTTTCGATGTGGATGATTTTAAGCATGTGAATGACACTTTTGGACATATTGTCGGTGATGAAGTGATTAAACTGATTGCAGAAAAATTACAATTTAATGTACGCATTTCAGATTTGGTGGTTCGTTATGGTGGTGATGAATTTTTGGTTTTAATTGAGCAAACTACTTTTGAGGATGCTTGGGTTGTTGCGAATAAAATTCTTCAAGACGTTGGCAGTTCTGAACTGTATATCGCTGAATTGAACGAGAATATTCATGTTTCTGTCAGTGCTGGGGTGGCGGTAGGGGCAGCATCCTGGATGGCGTTGCTGGAAAAAGCTGATAAGTCTTTATTTCAGGCCAAGGAAAATGGCAAGAATAAAGTGGCGGGGTGAGTGGGTTGAGGATCTTCATATCTAGATTGAATAACAGTTATTTGCAATAACTTAATCATCGTTTTTTCATGAAAACTGGATAATAAAAATAAGCTGCGTTATCAACAGAGAAGGTTGTTTTTAGCACAACCACATATTTTGTCGATGGTTTGCTTTTTATTGGGTAGAGGCGTTGCTTCACTTTTGACTGGGCAAAAGTGACAAAACCCATTTGTTTGACTGAGGGCACGTCCGTGCTACCCCAGTCAAACGGGCGACATCCATGTCGCTGGTCATGTGATTGGATTTCAGTTTTGATCTTTGGTTTTTTCTATTAAATAATTAATAAAGTTGGTGCAGGCAACAAGCATGAATTTGGCATCTATATAACTTAAATTGGATTCCTGTGCTGAACCGTGTCTAATGCCAGCTTCATCAGATGTATAACCATACAATTTGTTCAAGCTCTCCATTAATGTTGGATGTAATTCGTATTTGGTTCTAAGTCTAGGAATTGCTTTTCCTAAAGTCATTGAATCATCTTCTAACAGTAAGCGTGCCAAACCCTCTACAGCACTAATGGAGTCATGCATTGATTTGCTGTAATTAGGATTCTGGCGATCTGACATAAGTTTTAGAGCTTGATTCAAATGTTGTTGAATACCTGAATATTGATTTGTATTTATGAGAGCATCTTCAATGGACTGAATTTCTTGTTCTGAAGTAATTTCAATTATTTGCTCATTGATAACTTGATAAGCTGATTTTTCATCTATTAGGACTTTATTTATTTCAGAGATAAAAGATTCTTTAAAGTCTAAAAAAGGGTAATGGTGGATATTAAATTCGATAAAATCATAAATTTTAAACCATGGTAATTCTGTTAAAAAAATTCTTTTTAGTACACTAATTTTATGATTGTTTTCGGTAGGAATCTCATCTGTTGCTTTTTTGAAAAAAGAAAACCAATAAGTTTGAATTAATTGATCTAAAACATTGTGGCTACTTTGATTGAATATAAATGGCTTTTTATATTTTGAGTATAGATATATATCGAGCAGAGACCATAATCGTGTCTTTAAATCATGATCTATAGCATCTATTTGTATAGTCTCTCGAATTCTTGCGTATCCATTTCTTTTAGAAAACTGCATTCTATCCCCAATAAATCTAATTTTCTATTTATGCTTTTTTAATCCTCCCTAACCCTCCTTTGAAAAAGGAGGGAATACCCCTCTTTAAAAAGAGGGGTTAGGGGAGATTATTTATTTCAACAACGGCTTCAAGAACTTCGCTGTATGTGAAACCTTAGATTTCACCACTTCTTCCGGCGTACCTTCAGCAATAATCATCCCGCCACCAGCACCACCTTCAGGCCCAAGATCAATCACCCAGTCGGCCGTTTTAATCACATCCAGATTATGCTCAATCACCACAATGGTATTACCCTTGTCGCGTAGCTGATGCAGAATATCTAAGAGTTTCGCAATGTCATGGAAATGCAGACCTGTAGTCGGTTCATCCAAAATATACAAGGTTTTACCCGTATCACGCTTCGCCAACTCACGTGCCAGTTTTACACGCTGTGCTTCACCACCTGAAAGGGTAGTCGCAGATTGACCTAAACGGATATAACCCAAACCGACTTGAGTCAAAGTTTCTAGGCGACGGTGAATGACGGGGATGGCTTCAAAGAAATGCATGGCATCTTCAACCGTCATTTCCAGTACATCAGAAATGTTTTTACCTTTATAACCCACTTCCAAAGTTTCGCGGTTATAACGGTCGCCATGACAGGCATCGCAAGGCACATACATATCGGGCAGGAAATGCATAGCAACCTTAATCATGCCGTCGCCTTCACAGGCTTCACAACGACCACCTTTCACGTTAAACGAGAAACGACCCGCGGCATAACCACGTGCTTTGGCTTCAGGCGTTTGTGCAAACAATTCACGAATCGGGGTGAACAAACCGGTATAGGTCGCAGGGTTAGAACGTGGCGTACGTCCAATCGGACTTTGGTCAATATCCACGACTTTATCCAGGAATTGCAAGCCATCAATCGAGTCAAACTTTTCCGCGGTTAAAGTGGTTGCACCATTCAATTGCGTTGCGGCAAGCGGTAACAGGGTACGGTTAATCAAGGTCGATTTACCTGAACCTGAAACGCCCGTCACACAGGTCATAATGCCTAAAGGAATGGTCAAATCGACATTCTGTAAGTTATGACCTGCCGCACCCATCAGCTTGATTTTTTCTTCAGGTTTTGGTGGTTGAGTGCGAACTTCCGGCACTTTAATTTTTAATTTGCCTGAAAGATATTTGCCTGTAAGCGATTCAGGATTTGCCAAAATTTCTTCATAGGTGCCTTCGGCAATAATATGACCGCCATGCACACCGGCACCCGGGCCAATATCAATAATATGATCCGCAGCACGAATGGCATCTTCATCATGCTCGACTACAAGAACGGTATTGCCCAAGTCACGTAGGCGAACCAATGTTTCAAGCAAACGGTCGTTATCACGCTGATGCAAACCAATCGACGGTTCATCGAGTACGTACATCACCCCCATCAAACCGGCACCAATTTGCGAAGCTAAACGAATACGCTGTGCTTCACCACCCGACAGGGTTTCGGCAGAACGGGACAGACTTAAATAGTTCAAGCCGACAGAAACCAGGAAGTGTAAACGCTCACGGATTTCCTTAAAAATCTTGTCGGCAATTTCGCCTTTGGCACCTTCAAGATTTAAATCTTGATAATAGCTTTCGGCATCCCCAATCGACATTTTGGTAATTTGCGCAATGGTCTTGTCTTTAACCCGGACATTGCGGGAAATTTCATTCAGACGCGAACCGCCACAGGCATCACAGGCGGCATTGGATAAATATTGTGCTAAATCATCACGGACATAATTTGATTCGGTTTCACGGTAGCGACGCTCCAGATGCGGCAAAATTCCTTCAAAAGGTTGCACACGTTTATGGTGACGACCACGCTCATCGATATAACTTAAATCAACTTTGTCTTTACCCGTCCCGTAAAGAAATTTCTTTTTGGTCTCTGCATCCAGTTCATGCCACGGCGTATCTAAAGAAAAACCAAAATGCGCTGCGACTTTTTCAATCATGCTGTAGTAATAAGGACGCTGTCTGTCCCAGCCGCGAATCGCACCTTGGCTAATCGAAACTTCAGCATTCGGAATAAGTTTATCGGCACTGAAATGGCTACGGGTTCCCAGGCCATCACATACCGGGCAGGCACCGAAAGGGTTGTTGAATGAAAACAACCGTGGCTCAAGTTCCGCTACGGCACGGTCACATTCAGGGCAGGAGTGCTTGGCCGAGAATACCCGTTCAGGTTGCTCGCCTTTCATCCAGGCCAAAATGGCAATATCGCCACCTAAACGCAGCGCAGTTTCGAAGGATTCAGCGATGCGATTGCCTAAGTCATCACGTACTTTAAAACGGTCAACCACCACTTCAATGGTATGCTTTTTCTTTTTGTCCAGTTCTGGCGGCGTATCAATTTCAATGATTTCACCGTCGACACGGGCACGGACAAAGCCCTGACTTTGCAGCTGTTCAAACAGGTTGCTGTATTCACCTTTACGCTCACGCACCACCGGCGCAAGCAACATCAAGGCTGTGCCTTCTTCCAGACTTTTAACTGCATCCACCATTTCCGATACGGTCTGTGCCACCATGGGCAAATCATGCTCAGGACAATAGGGTGTGCCGACGCGTGCATACAACAGACGTAAATAGTCGTAAATTTCCGTGATTGTTCCCACAGTTGAACGCGGGTTATGGCTGGTCGATTTCTGCTCGATGGCAATCGCGGGACTTAAACCTTCAATCGAGTCGACTTCAGGTTTTTCCATTTGCGAAAGGAACTGGCGTGCATAGGCAGAAAGTGATTCCACATAACGGCGTTGACCTTCGGCATATAAGGTATCAAAGGCAAGGGATGATTTACCTGAACCCGAAAGCCCCGTAATCACCACAAACTTGTCGCGTGGAATATCGAGTGACACATTTTTTAAGTTATGGGTACGTGCACCTCGAATACGGATGTGACTTTGGCTCATGCAATGATCCTAGAAAATTCATCAAAAACGTATATATGATAGCGCATGAAAAATGTTCAAGCTTTATTTAATAAAAATAAAACGTCAGTCTGTGTCGGACTGGTCAAGGATTGAAACTCAATGCATGAAAATGGTCTTTCTCTGCACCTGCAAGTCATACATTTAAATATTGAAATTCAGTATTTCGACCGATTCATCGTTAAAATGCAAAATATCCTTTAAAGAATAAAAAATGGAAATCTCATGATGATTGCACAAATTCTTATTGCCCTGATTGCAGTGTTGCATCTCTATATTTTAATTTTAGAAATGTTTTTGTGGGATAAGCCTCTGGGCATGAAAGCCTTTGGCAATACTGCGGAAAAGGCAAAACTCACCAAAGTGCTGGCACAAAATCAGGGACTTTATAATGGCTTTTTAGCCGCAGGTTTGATCTGGTCGCTGCTTGCACCTGCAAGCTATGCGACTGCACTGGCGAATTTCTTTTTGGGCTGTGTGCTGGTTGCTGGGATTTATGGCGGTCTTACCGCAAGTAAAAAAATTATTTATATTCAGGCATTGCCGGCACTGCTGGCCTTAATGGCGGTGAATTTCCTCTAAGCAAACGATATTCTAAAGCTGGAATTTTTTGTAAAAAATTAGATAAGCGTGGGATATTGCCGGATTTTGCAGATGGCAAGGATTTTCCTGCTTTTCTCGAAAGAAAAGCAGGTCAAATCAAAGGTAGACTGGAAAAACCCGTTTAGAAGGATCAAGCGGCATGGTAATGGGGTTTCACATAATTATTCATCCAGACCCAACCACTGGCGTTGATCATAAGCACTATCCCAAAACAGCCATTCCAGTTTGGCCGCGGTAGTATAGGCATGATGCATTTTTTCCAGGGTATCGGCATCACAACGTGCCGCAACTTTATCAATCGTGGCAATCACCTGATCGACTGCCTGATTAAATTCTTCACCTGCATAGGTATCAATCCAGGCCTGATAAGGATTATTCGGAATGGAATGTTGGACAATCGCTTTGCCCACTTCGGCATAAATCCAGAAACAGGGCAGTAATGCAGCCAAAACGACTGGATAACTTTCTGACCAAGCAGTGGCTGTTAAAAATGAAGTGTAGTGGTGACAAGCCAGCGTGAGTGGCGTGGTTCTAAACTCATCTTTGCTGATGGCAAATTCCTGCATAAAGTCAGCATGCAGGCTGCGTTCAACCACAATGGCAATTTTTGCAGCATCAGCAAACTGCATCACATCCTCAGCAGTAAAGGCTTTTGCAGCACAGACTGCCAGTACACGACCATAAGTCAGTAAATAGTGAGCATCCTGAATGACATAATGACTAAAAATGTCTTTGCTCAAAGTCCCTTGTGCAAGTTGCTGGTTAAATGGCAAGGCTAAAGTTTTTTGATATAAAGCTAAATTTCGCTGCCATACATCTTGAGAAAAGCTCATGTCATCATCCTGTCGATATTAAAAGAAGAATTTACAGAAAGCGGGACTATAACAAGAGTTTTCAGCTCAAGATATGCAGCAAAAAAAATAGTGTATTTGTACCCAAAAAAAATCATACGAAGAACTTTGGCTTAATATCAAAAAGTCGTCATAATTATGCGCATAAAATCTTAAGTACTTTTTGTAAGTTTTACCGAATTCACTCGGTATAAATCTCTATTTATAGGTCGATCTATCATGATGAAACATTTTGGTTTCTCAATCATTTTTACGATCGTGTGTCTGGCTATATCTGCATACTGGGGCTTTACGCATGGCCCGGAAGCAGGTGTCAAGACCATGCTCACAGCACTGACCATTACTGCCATCCTGGCCGTGATGGAAGTGTCGCTTTCTTTCGATAATGCCGTGGTGAATGCCTCTGTACTCAGAGGCTGGAATCATTTCTGGAAAATGATCTTCTTGACGGTTGGGATTATCATTGCCGTATTTGGTATGCGTTTAGTCTTCCCAATTGTAATTGTTGCCGTGACTGCGGACATGGGCATGATGGAAGTGGTCAGTATGGCGCTGAATGATCCGATTAGTTATTCGGAAAAGCTGATGGCTCATCATGCGGAAATTGCAGCCTTTGGTGGCTCATTCCTGTTGCTGGTGTTCCTGAATTTCTTTCTGGATAGCGAAAAAGATACCCACTGGTTCAGATGGCTTGAAGCGCGTTTATCCAATCTGGCCAACGTACCTGCAATGTCAGTATTCCTGGCTTTAATTGGCTTGCTGATCATGGCAGCAAATGTAGAACAAGCCACACGTCTAGCCGTAACTATGGCCGGTATCTGGGGGATTGTGATCTACATTGGGGTTCAAGTACTGAGCCACCTGTTAGGCGGTGAACCTGAAATTGATGAACAGGGCAATGCGGTCGGTCATGATGCCAGTGGCGCTGCAACAGGCGTGATTAAAGCCGGTTTTGGCGGTTTTATTTATCTGGAAGTGCTGGATGCATCGTTCAGTTTTGATGGTGTAATCGGTGCTTTTGCCATTACTTCAGACGTTGTGATTATTATGCTCGGTCTTGCGATTGGTGCCATGTTCGTGCGTTCCATGACTATTTACCTGGTAGAGAAAGGTACATTGGATGCCTACGTTTACCTTGAGCATGGTGCACATTATGCGATTGGTGCCTTGGCCCTGATTATGCTGGCAAGTGGTACTGGCGTGCATGTGCCTGAAGTGGTCACCGGTTTAATTGGTGTAGCCTTTATTGTATGGGCAGTTATTGCCTCCATTCAATATAGCAAACGTCAAGAACGAATCGGTTAATCGTTTTTTAAGAAAACCGAGTACAATAGGGGCGCATGAAAATGTGCCCTTTTTTATGGTGGTTCATTCCTGAATAAATCAGCATCTGTAACAATGAATGTTGTAGGATAATCCATCGAAATGAAACTTATAGATCCAAGCCAATTGATATGATGAATGCTTTAGAACGCCGTTCAACCTTTGCCTTAAGCAGTATTTTTGCACTGCGTATGTTGGGCCTGTTCATGATTATTCCTGTATTTTCAGTAGCAGGACAGTCATATCAAGGGGCAACACCTGCGCTGATTGGTTTGGCGGTCGGGGTGTATGGTTTAACTCAGGCCATTTTACAAATTCCATTTAGTTTGCTGGCAGACCGCTTTAGCCGTAAGCCTCTGGTCATTCTGGGCTTGTTGCTGTTTGCTTTGGGTGGTGCAATTGCCGCAATGTCTGAAACCATTTATGGCGTAATTGTAGGGCGTGCCATTGCCGGTGGTGGTGCGGTTTCAGCAGTAGTGATGGCACTTTTGGCCGATGTGACTCGTGAAGAACAGCGCAGCAAAGCCATGGCTGTGATGGGTATGAGTATTGGTGTGTCCTTTATGGTGGCCTTCAGTCTGGGGCCTTGGCTAACCAGTCTGGTGGGAATTTCCGGCCTGTTTTGGGTCACGACCATTATGGGGCTGGCGGCAATCTCGATGTTGCTTTTGGTTCCGAAAGTGACCCGTCATCATAAAAATTACCAGCAAGGTTATCTCGCGCAACTAAAACAGGTATTGAAGATGGGCGATTTAAACCGTCTGCATGTTTCGGTATTTGCGCTGCATTTATTGCTCACCGCGATGTTTGTATATATGCCTTCGCAACTGATTCAGTTTGCCAATATTCCATTGGCCAGTCATGGTCTGGTGTATTTGCCACTGCTGATCATTAGCTTATTTTTTGCCTTCCCGAGCATTATTTTGGCGGAAAAATATCGCAAAATGCGCGGTATTTTCCTGACTGCGATTGGCGGTATTATTTTAGGCTTGCTGGTACTGATTTTTGGTTATGAGTCCAAATATATTTTACTGGTAGGTTTGGGATGCTTCTTTATTGCCTTTAACGTGATGGAAGCTTTATTGCCATCGTGGCTATCCAAATCGGCTCCGATTCAGTCCAAAGCAACTGCGATGGGTGTGAATGCCAGTAGCCAGTTTTTAGGTGCATTTTTTGGTGGCATGATTGGTGGTCAACTCTTGTTACTAAATAATACTTCAATGGGTTGGAGTATCTTGGCAGCACTCGCAATTGTCTGGTTATTGATCAGCTTTGGTTTAGCCCAGCCTCGTTATCTTTCCTCATTGGTATTACCTTTACCAGAGGCGAAACAAACGGATGAGTGGACTTCTCAACTTTTGGCAATTCGTGGTATTGAAGAGGTTGTGGTAATGCCCGATCAGCAATTTGCTTATGTTAAAATTGATAAACAGCTTATAGATGAAGCTGCGCGACAAGATTTAACGCAGTTGTTGGGTAAAGAGGTAGCCATTTAAGCATAACTCTTATAAAGTAAAATACAGAAATAAATAGGAAGTGTACGTCTGATGCGTGGTGTTAATAAAGTTATTTTAGTTGGAACTTTAGGTAAAGATCCTGAAACAAAAACCTTTCCAAATGGTGGTTCTCTTACTCAGTTTTCGATTGCAACCAGCGATTCGTGGACTGATAAAAATACCGGTGAGCGTAAAGAGCAAACTGAGTGGCATCGTATTGTGTTACATAACCGCCTAGGTGAAATTGCACAGCAATATCTACGTAAGGGTTCTAAAGTTTATATTGAAGGTTCATTGCGTACGCGTCAGTGGACAGATCAAAGCGGTCAAGAACGTTATACTACGGAAATTCGTGGTGAACAAATGCAAATGCTGGACAGCAACCGTCAGCAAGGTGAACAAGGTGCAGACAACGGCGGTTTTAACCAACCCCGTTTTAATAATAACCAAGGTGGCGGCTATAACAATAACAACAATAACCAAGGCGGTTATGGCGGTGCTAACCAAGGTGGTTACAACAACCAAAACAATCAGGGTAGTGGTTATGGCAACAACAACCCGGGTGGTTTTGCGCCAAAACAACAGCCTGCACCAGCGCCAGCAGCGGCTGCACCGGCAGATTTAGATGATGATCTACCGTTCTAATCGCAATTAAAACGGCAAATCGTCTTCAAAACCCTCCCATTGCGGAGGGTTTTTTAATGGGCAAATGATCAGTAATTTTTATTTCTTGGCAGAAACCCACATGGTGATGACGGCACGGAACACAACCTCCTGAGTCGTGTCTTTGACTTCAACCTGCACCAGATAATCACTGCCTGCATTCCACGGGAAATGGGCTTGCAACGGTGTGGCAACTGCAATTAAATCGGTGTTGGCTTTTTTCAGATATTCCACCTGCATGCCTTTGGGAATCCAGCGATGCGTATTAGGTACGGTGGCATCGGTCATGGTTCCTCCGGCAAGCTCTGCCATATTGCACATGGCAATGGCATGTACCGTGCCCAGATGATTCAGTACAGCGCGGTGCTTTTTCATCTTGATTTCGCAGTATTCCGGTTCCAGTCTTTCAAATAGGGGAGAGATACTGCTGAAATACGGAGCTTTTAAGCACAGCATTTTGGAAAATGTCCATTTGCCTGCCGGTTTATTTTCTAAAGCTTTCCATACTTTTAGTGCTTGGCTCATCAGAATTGTCCATATTTTAATTTCAAGAATATAATTCTAATACAGAATATTATTCTGTTATTTGGCGCAACTGACTGCTTTTTGATAAAAAATGGTCTATGATTTTGCCTGGTCTCATCATGTATCGAAGCATATGGATATGCAGCAAGCCGATTTACTCCAGCGTATTTATCCCGGACGCCGTGCCGAACTGAAGCGTATTTTGCTGCAGCATGCTCTGAATTGCTTTGCCGAATTCGGTATTGAAGCCAGCAGCATTGAAATGATTCGTGCGCGTGCTGACAGTAGTGTCGGGGCGATTTATCATCATTTTAAAAACAAGGAAGGCATGGTTGGAGCCCTCTTTAGTGCGGCCTTGCAAGATCAGATGCAGCAGCGCACAGCAGCCTTACAGCAAGCTCAAGGCGTGCAACAGGGGCTGGCGGTTATCATTGGCCAATATGTCGATTGGGTGGTGCAGAACCCCGACTTTGCCCGGTTCCTGTTTATGGCGCGCATGGGTTTAGGTGCAGAACAGCATGCAGCAGTTGCCGTTCAAAACCAGCAACGTAATCAGGCGGTATTTGCCTGGTTGCAACAGCAGCCTGATGAAGAGCTTGCGCAACTTGCAAAAATTCCGCGTGAATTACTGTTGTCTTTAATGCTGGGAGCAACTGAAAGTTATTGTCGAGCCTGGTTGTCGCACAAAGTCAGTACTAATCCAAGTGCATATAAGCAGGCCTTGATTGATGCCGCCTGGCAATCCATTGCGCAGTTTCCCGCTCATGCCTAAATCGGATACAGCAATTAAACAGTAAAACAGGATAGAATTAAAGGATCTAAAAATCCGATAATTTTTATAAAAAAGTACGGTTTTACCTATTTATATAATTTTCGTATTCTAGCTTCACAAGATAAGCAATCCCAGAAACGAGCTAGAGGAATATCTGATGAGTTTAATTAATACTGCAGTGAAACCATTCAATGCAACAGCGTATAAAAATGGCGAATTCATTCAAGTGTCTGAACAAGACATGATCGGGAAATGGTCAGTGATGTTCTTTTATCCTGCAGATTTCACATTCGTTTGTCCAACAGAACTTGGTGATTTGGCGGATAACTATGCTGAATTCCAAAAAATGGGCGTAGAGATTTATTCAGTATCTACAGATACTCATTTCACCCATAAAGCTTGGCATGATTCTTCAGATGAGATCAAAAAAATCCAGTATGCAATGGTCGGCGACCCAACCTGGACTTTGGCGAAAAACTTTGAAGTGTTAATCGAAGCTGAAGGTCTGGCAGACCGAGGTACTTTCGTGATTGACCCAGAAGGTAAAATCCAGATTATCGAAATCAACGCTGGCGGTATTGGCCGTGATGCTCAAGAACTTCTACGTAAGGTCAAAGCTGCACAATATGTCCATGCTCACCCCGGGGAAGTTTGCCCGGCAAAATGGAAAGAAGGCGATGCAACCCTTGCTCCTTCAATCGACTTGATTGGTAAAATCTAAGTTTAGATTTACATTTTCTGTAAAAAAACCAGAATTTCGGTTCTGGTTTTTTTATGTCTATGATCTGCAAATTAAGGCATATAGCCGAGATGATCTTTGGCTAAATCCCTTAAACCTTCAATCAGGTAATCAATCAGTTTTTCCATCACCAGACGCTGGCCTTTACGCGAGGCATACACCAGCTGTACCGTACCTAAATTCGAGCACCATTCCGGTAACACATGAATCAACTTGCCTTGCTGGATATCCTGTTCAACCGCCAAATAGGGCAAGTCAGCAATGCCTAAACCGTCACGTACGGCATAGTAGACTCCTGCCAGATCATTGCTTTTGATCCGCGGTTGCAGTGGAATATCTATGGCTTCATCATGCTCGCGATTGTGCAAATGCCAGTAATATTGTGATTTTTGCGTACCGAGAACAATACTCGGAAATTCATGCAATTCGGTGAAATGCTGGATTTGTCGTCCTTGTAGCAGTTCCGGACTGGCCATCAGACAATGCGTGGTTTTAATCACATCACGGACAATTAAACTGGAATCTTCATTGGCCTGAAAATTGGTACGGATCGCCAGGTCGGATATCATCATGCAGCAGATCGACACGGCGGCTGGTCAGCTCCAGTTCAATCTGGACTTTGGGATAATCTTTTAAAAATTGATTGAGTAAAGTGCGCACCTGAAACTGCATCATCAGCGCAGGACAGCTGATTTTAATCAGGCCCTGTGGCTCACTTTTCTGTTTCAGCAACACATTATTGGCACATTCGACCTGAGCAATGACCTTGCAACATTCCTGATAAAATTCCTGCCCCAAAGGCGTCACTTTAAAATGACGGGTGGAACGCTGAATCAGGCTGACATTAAACTGGCTTTCCAGGTCTAAAATGCGGCGGCTGAGTTTTGATTTGGTGATATTGCTAGCTTCACTTGCTGCACTAAATCCGCCGTGTTTGACCACCAGGAAAAAGTAATAATCATCATCAAATGAATGCATACATCATGCTCCAAACTGAATCAGGGAATAGCTATTATTCTAGCTGAAAATCAGCCAGATAACGGATATTGAATAAGACAGAATAAGCGATCCGAAGACCGCTTATTCTAAAAAAGATTATGGTTGTTTTTGACCACTGTGCTGGTTATAGCTGTTGATCAGGTTGCGATAATCAGGAATGTGATTCGAGAACAAAGTCCCCAAACCTTCAACATCGTTACGCCAGTCACGGTGTAATTCACAGGCAGCGCCAAACCAGGTCATCAGTTGCGCACCGGCATTAGACATACGCTCCCAGGCAGAATCACGGGTGAGGTGGTTAAAAGTACCGGACGCATCGGTAATCACAAAAACTTCAAAATCTTCTTCAAGCGCTGAAAGTGCCGGGAAGGCCACACAGACTTCAGTCACCACACCGGCAATAATCAGTTGCTTTTTGCCTGTTGCTTTAACTGCTTTGACAAAGTCTTCATTGTCCCAGGCATTAATTTGACCTGGACGGGCAATATAGGGTGCATCCGGGAACATTTCTTTCAGTTCAGGAATCAATGGACCATTGGGGCCCTGTTCAAAACTGGTGGTTAAAATGGTCGGAAGATTGAAATATTTGGCAGCTGCGGCAAGTGCCAGTACGTTATTTTTAAATTTGTCAGGATCGATATCACGTACTAGGGATAACAGACCGGTTTGATGATCGACCAACAGAACCGCTGCATTATCTTTATCTAAACGAACATAGGGTTTGCCCATTTTTCTATTCCTCCTTGTGATGAAAAACATACTGACATCAACCGAAAATAACAGTGTGGTGATGTCGTGATATTTTTTATGCTAAGTGTGAAAATAGGACAATGAAAGCGCTGATTTCGAGAAGATTAATCATGAAAATAGGATAATTTATAAAGATGAGCCTTTATTTTAAATATTTAAACTTGATGATTATTCTATAAAGTCATTTTGTCTTATTCATGGGACACTGTGTATTGAGGTCGCTATATATTCAGAACAATGAACGCACTAATATAAGCTCATGTTCATCCTATCGAGAATATAGGAGTTTAAAAGATGAAAAAAGTGATTGGCGTTTACCGTAACCAGAACATGCATTGGGTGGGTGATGGTTTTCCGGTCAAGAACCTGTTTTCCTACGACCGTTTAGGCCAGGCGATTAGTCCATTTTTACTGTTGGATTATGCTGCACCCTATCATTTTAGTCCGACGACGCAGCAGCATGGTGTCGGCTCGCATCCACATCGCGGTTTTGAAACCGTCACCCTCGCCTATCAGGGGGAAGTGACACATAAAGACTCGGCGGGTGGTGGTGGCACCATTCAAAGTGGCGATGTGCAATGGATGACTGCCGGTGCAGGTTTGGTACATGAAGAGTTTCATTCTGAAGATTTTGCCAAGAATGGCGGATTGTTTGAAATGGTCCAACTGTGGGTCAACTTGCCGGCAGCGGACAAAATGACCCCGCCTAAGTATCAGGCTATTCAATCACATGATATTCCTGTGATTGAGTTTGAACAGGGTGCAGGACATATCCGGGTAATTGCCGGCCGCTATATGGACGGTGATGCAGAATATCGCGGTCCTGCTTCAACCCATAGTCCGGTCAATGTCTGGGATGGCGAACTCAAGGCAGAGCAGGTTCAGCATCTGCATGTCCCTGTCGATCACAACGTGTTGGTTGTGGTGCTGTCAGGTGAAATGCAGTTGAATGGAACGCAGCATGTGCAAGACAGTTCTATTGTCATGTTTGCTCAAGATGGTGAAGCCGATATTCAACTGGAAGCGATTAAAGACAGCAAATTTTTGCTACTGACCGGCCAACCTTTGAATGAGCCAATTCAGGGCTATGGTCCCTTTGTGATGAATAGCAAAGATGAGATCGTTCAAGCCTTTAACGACTTTAATAGCGGCAAGTTTGGTGAGATTCCGGTTGCCGGTTAATTTTAGCCATTCATTGGTCACTCGAAAAATAAAGAAGCCCCTAAATTTTTAGGGGCTTTTTGCGAAATAAATTTTCTTGTTTTTACAGCATTTGCATAGTTATAGGTGATTAAAAGTGGATATGTTAGTCCAATTATTATGTGATGCATCATAGTGATATTTTTTGGTTTTGTAAAACAATCGTTATAATATTGGTTAATATATATATGCTTTTTTAAACAGTTTTATCTGTTAAGATTGTAAATTTTAATAATATATTGAATTTATTTTATGTTATTTGTTGTATAAATAAATGTAAAAAAATTTCTAATTCCAATTATGATGACTTTTGTTAAAAAAACATATTCTGGAATATTTTAATACCCCCTTTTAATCTCGCTTGGTTCATAATTTCAAGAATCATATGTGTAACTGACGGATAATAATTTTGGATATTGCAGTTATTGGTAGTGGCATGGCTGGGCTAGCTACTGCAAGAATTCTTAAAGATGCAGGGCATAGCATCACTATTTTTGAAGCTCTACCGGGTCGTGGTATGGATAGCCATAGCATTGAATTCGAAGGCGGCTTAATTGATGCACCTTTGCGCGTCATGAATCCGCATTTGTGGCAAAACACCCTCAGTCTGGCAACTTACTTGGGAATCAAAACCTTTCCTGTACGCACTTATATGGCATGCAGCTGGTTGTTTGAAGACCGTACTGAAACCTGGTTGACCACTTCGCGTAGTCGCATTGGTAATTTCCCGATTATTAATAACCGTAAAGGTATCCAGCAATACGGCTGGCGCCTGGTTAAAGGCATGCTGCAACTCAAAACAGCCATCGCCAAATTTTTCAAATCGAAGAACCAGGACATTACACTGGCTGAATTCATCAATGACAATGATATAGAAGAAGTGTTCTGGCATGGCGCAGTGATGCCGGTGCTGTATACCATCTGTACCTGTAATCCGAAAACCATTGGGGAATGGCCGGCAAAACCCTTGTTGGTTTTCTTGCGTCAATTGACCAATGGTGATGCCTTGTTACGTTTACAGGGCGGTACCCCGGCCCTGGTCGACAAGCTGATTGAAGGCATTGAAATTCGTGGTGGTTCGGCCATTACTCATGTTCAACAGCAAGAGCAGGGCGTGTTGATTGAAAATTCACAGGGCGAACACTATGTGTTTGACCATGTGATTGTGGCCACACCCACCAATAAAATCGAAAAATTCCTGGATAATGAACAATTTGCTGATGATCTTGCATTGTTAAAGCAATTTAAATTTGAACAGGGGCAGCTGGTCATTCATACCGACCAGACTGTCATGCCACCTAAGCGTAAAGATTGGGCGGTGCTCAGTTATATGATGGACCGTAAATTTACCCGTCAGCAATTTACAGTCTGGTTGAATTCGGTCGAACCAAGTCTGGTCGGTAAAAATCCAGTGTTCCAAACCTGGCAGCCGGTGACGGATATTGACCCGAAAAAAATCATTTCATCCGTGACCTTAACCCGTGCGGTGGTAGATTCTCAAACCGTTGCGTTGAATAAAGAACTGCAAATTCGGCATAAAGATATGAACCGTAAAGTATTCTACTGTGGTTCATGGTCTTGTGATGGTTTGCCAGTGCTCGAATCTGCCGTGACTTCAGCGATGCATATTGCAGAAATTTTAGGTGCTCCATTGCCGTTTGTTGGATTAAAACCTAAAGTTGAGGTTGCCCCACAACTCGGCTACTAAAATATGAAATGGCTTCAAGCGATTCGGCAGAAACTTCCTCAACATAAATACGCGATTAACGCAAAACAGTTAGGAGATGATGCCGTACTCGCCTGGAGCAATCTGGGTTATTGGGAGGATGCAACGTTGTCCTATCCAGAAGCTTGTGCCCAATTGGCAGATCAATTGGCGCAAGCGGTCGCTTTAAATGCAAATGATTGTTTGCTGGATCTAGGCTGTGGGCAGGGGGCAAGTCTGCTGCACTGGCAGCAGCACTATCAGGTTCGGCATATTGAAGCAGTCGAGTTACAATCCAGCTGCGTGCAGCAAATTCAACAGCATCTTCCGCAACTTGCAGCCATCTATCAGCAATCTTTTTTAAATTTAAAACAGATTCCTTTCAAGCAGTGCTTTGATGTGGTGCTATGTATCGATGCTGCTTATCATTGCGATTTAAATTCATTTCTTTATGCGGTCAGCGCGGTGTTAAACGAAAAAGGCCGCTTGGGTATGCATTATTTAATGTTGTCTGAGCAATGGCTGAATTTAAGCGCAGTGCAAAAGCAGAAATATAAATGGTTGTTAAAAGCTGCCGATGTGCATTTAGATGATTTAATGACGGTATCGGCATTAGAACAGACATTCCGGCAGCATGATTTTACCGATATAACCATTCGGGATTTATCGCCTGCCGTTTTGCAGGGCTTTGCAAATTACATTCAGCAATTACCCCAGCACAATACCGATCTGGATGCCTTTAAAATTCGCATGACCGCAAAGCTCTGTCATAAGCTGTATGTAGATGGTCTGGTCAAATATGTGCAAATCACGGCGCACACACCCTAAAGAACTGGCTGTTGAATATTGTAAGTTTTAAAATCTAAGTTTTAAAAGTAATCATCTAAAAACAACAAAGCCTCACTAAAAAGCGAGGCTAAGTATAAAATGGTGCCGGCACACGGATTCGAACTGTGGACCTACTGATTACAAGTCAGTTGCTCTACCAACTGAGCTATGCCGGCAACGTGCAGAGAATAATAGCGATTTTTTTTGAAAACGCAAGCCAAAAAATGAGCGGTTGGATTTGGTGAATGGATTTGGAAATTCTCAATCATCCTCTACATCCGCTATTTACCTTCATGTGCTTTTGCCATTGAATCGGTTATTTGCTCCTTAAAATCTGATCCAGGTCTTGTGCACATTCTTCCAGGGTTAAAGCCATATCGATTTGCATTTGTGGTTTAAGTTCATTGGCAAGCTTTCGCCACTGTTCAATGAGTCGAATCGCTTTTTGAATTTTATGTTTATTCATATCTTTGGCAATCGTTGGAGTATAACCACCACGTTTAGCATTCTTGATTTGTTTGACATAATTATTGCTGGTATTCATATCTACTCCCGAATAGCAGTTTTTCTATGTGTTCAATGTGCTGTTACAGGTCGAATTAAGGCTCTGTTATATGATTGTTATCATGGAAATATTGCATTTATATGATCATATCTCGACAGTTTTTTTACCTTGTGAGCTTGAAGTAATGAGATGCAGTAATTGTGCCATTTAGGTGACATGTTAATGAAAGATCGGACTTTACAGGCTTTTGGTAATCAATGTGAAGCTGATTTCATCGCGTTTGTTGCAGATCAATCATCTAGAGATATTACATTTACAATGATGGAAATTGAAACATGGCTGGAGTTGGAAGATTAAATTTAAGGCGTAGATTAATGCTGATGTAGCGCAGTGATCAATGGCAATGCACAGGATAGATAAACATGACTGAACAAGATAATTCACAACCAGATCAGCAAAAACAGCCTGTTCCTTTAATTCAACATCCTGATCAGCAGAAACACCCTAATCCACCCAACCCTCAACCGGACCAACCCGACCAGCATATCGGGACAGCCAATCCGCAAAAAAATCCGGACGAACAGCCTGAAAATCCAATCAGACAACAGAAATAAAGGATCTTCTGTGGGGCTTGAATGAGGAATCCCGTTCTTATCATTTCATCGGTAGGGATAAGTGACTTTTTTCTGGCAAAGTGCCCGGATGAGGGTTGCTTATCAATAGGTCAATAGGCTCAAGGAGAATATATAAGATGACAAAACGGACCAGAATGATCAGTACTGTCGTGGTACTTATGTTTATCGCCATTGCTGTATTGCTGTATTTTCAGTCCAACAAAGAACAGGAATTTGGTGGCTTTGAGGAGGGTACAGAGCAATACTATGGCTATCGCTATGTACAAGACAATCTTAAATCTGTAGATCAATGCGATGATGATAAAGATGATCCGTCCATGAATTTCAACGAGGAGTTTTTTCAGGGATGCCAGAAATATTTTGAAGATAAATAAGGCTTCAAAAGCAGTGAATATAAACCGTCTGTTGCTCAGTTCTTTTCTGTTTAAATCATTTTTAAATATAAATTATATATAGAGGCGAAATTGGCTGCCTAATGTGACACCCGCTAGCCTGATCTGAGCTTATTAAGCCGCAGTAGATAATATAAAAACCTCAATCTTGACGATTTTTCCCAGTTTATTTTCACGATTTTAGAACTGCTGGGTATTTTTGCTGAATGGTATACGATAAAAAGGCCTAAACCATTACAGTTTAAGCCTTTCTTCACTGCTTTGGATTGCAGTTCTTTCGAATTTGGCGAGAGAGGGAGTCATATTTTTAACTTAATATTATGAAATAATTATTTATTTTTAAATTATATATTTATTTTACCCCTAGTTATACCCCCAATATGACTAAGATGGTTTGATTATGATGCGTCTACTTAATTTCTAAGGGAGTATCAGTAGTTTGTATATTTTTATTTTGTTCTCTCATCACGTAAATGGATCTTATTGCTCCTGAAACTGGTGAAGCTAATGCTTGGGTTTGTGGAAATAGATGGAGACCTGTAAATACAGCAGCTTCAAGTATGCGACTTTTTAATTCTACTATTTTTGTCCGATTTTCAATATTGCAATTCGTCAAATATTCAATATGACTCTTCTGTTTTTCTAGTTGTTTTTGCAAATGTTGAATTTCTACATTGTCTTCTTTTTGGATGTTAAGCAACGTTAACATTTTCTGTTCATCAAATTTTTTGTCGAAATCTCTTTCAATTGCATTCTTTTCAAATTGGTAATTAAGAAGGTGTCTTTTCACCTCGTATTTTTTACAAAATTCAGCAATGGTTATTTTGGCAGTCATGTCAAAAAAGTAGCTTAAGTAGATATGTAGAATTCTACACTGATCAAAAAAAAATCTAAAATTTAGTGTGGATTAATAAGATTTATAAGATGACTTTTATAGTTAAGAACTGAATTATTAAGTTAATTAGTTGGAATAATATGTTGTTAAATGTATTTTTTAATAGGTATAATTATTAAATTACAATTAGTTAGTTGGTATTTATGCCTGATATTCAATATACTTCTGATAGAAGTATGATAAAAATTCTAAAAAATAAATACGATATCGATTACAAAGATTGGGGAAGTGATGATGTTAAAGACATTGCGATTTTCAAAAATTGGATGCGGCTCTTTGATGCTCTTTGTTATCTCGGTAACAAAGCTATTAATGGCTCAGTGTTAAATGAAAGTGACTTTCAAATAGCGTCAACTATTCAAAATATATTTGAACGTCTTGGTGAAGAACATAGGGGTATTTTTGATTACCCGTATCAAATTCGATTTGAGTTATTTCATGTTTTTAAACAATGCTTGGAACTATATGATCAACAGGTAATAGGTTTTGGGCACAATAAATTTCTTCAAAGTTTGAGTCACCATGCCGAATATGGGCAAAAATTTCCTGCTGGCGCTTGTGTTAAGTTCTATTCTATTTTTAAACAACAACTAGATTTAGGTGGTAGTGGGTCAAATTGGATCTCTATGAATCAGCAACGACTTGTTGCGAGTCAAAGTGAGATTTATGAGCTTTATAAGCGCTATGGCAGCTTGAGCACAATAAACGTGATATACCAGTTAAGACTGACCAAAGATCAGAGGCAGCAGTTTCACGTGTTTCGTTTAATCGAACAGCAGATCGCATCAGATACCCGTTTACTTAAAGTTTTATTCAAGTTTGAAGATGATGGTCAGCAAGGGTGTTTCTTAAATTGTATTTTAATCTATCCCAGTCAGGCCCTTTCGAACATTAATAAATGTATAGGTCAGCTCGAGTTGCTGGCTGAAATGTGCATAAATGATATAGAGATAAAATTTCGAAATTGGGGCAGTGAACTCAGTCGGATCTCAGGAGAGGATGTAGTCGGATTAATCAATAATATTGGAAAATTAGAAATTTTTTTATATTGGGCTGTTGGTTCATTTTACAGGCACGATGATTTTTTTTATTACGCTTCTCCAATATGCGAATTAAGTGATGAAGAATTTCGACATGAACAAGTGTGGAAACCTTGGACCTTAAGTCTTAAGCCAGATAAAGCGGGAATGCTTAAAAATCTTACACATATCAGCCAAGCAGAATTAATGAGTTATATTTCTGATACTGAGAAGGTTTGGTCAACTAAAATTTTATCAGTCCAACTTCAAAAGGAATTAGAGATTGATAGAATTTTCTTATCTGAACTTCCATATGAATTAGAGCAACTTAAAACGTTGAATAGAGAAATACTTGGTTGCTTACAAGTTTTTCAAACATTTTTAAATATTGGCAGTGAACCATTTTTTTTCGTTGAAAAACTTAATGACCTGATTACGTCTGTAGAGCCGAGTAAGCTAGGTTGCCAATTGATCTATCTTTTTAATTTATTGTGTCAACAACCTGAGCTTAGATATCACATCAAAGAACTTGATGGATGGCTATGGCAACGCTTTCAGAAAGTTTTGAATAGTAAACTATGGTCTGAATTAGAGAGGTTATCACTGAATGGTAGTCAAGCGATTACGGATGTTCAAACTCTACAGCATCTTAATACATTGCGAGACCTCCATCCAGACCCACTGTCAGCTAGGAGCCCTGGATTCGATATAAGTAATGAAAACCATGCAATCACTAATTTTGATGAATCTTTTGCTTGTAAGCGACGTACGAGAGATGCTCAAGAATATTTAGGCGGTTTACTAAAGCATGATCAATTGATCTGCCGTTTTAAATTTTATGCTGAGGTTGGTAATGTTTCAATTTTGAAAGAAAGAGAAACATTCTCAGTGAATTTTACTGAGTTTTTAAGAGTTCATAAACGGAGTGGTTTACTCAAAGACCTTAACGGATATTTTTTGATTTGGTCAAATAAATTCATTCATAATCAATTTGAGAAACAAAAAGTCGATCCATATGTCGATATAGTTTTACTCGTTGAGCCGTCATATGGTTTTTGTTTTTCTTCATTTGAACAAAATCTTATTTTAGCATGGGAAAAATTTAAGGGTAAAAATGCACTATCATCTGAACATATAAGGTACTTTAGATCTAGTGGTTTGGTGTCTGTAAATTTGATGAATTCTGAAGAGCTTTTAACCTCAACGTTGGTGCACTTTGAGAAGAGAAATACAAGACTGAAAAAAGTGCTTTTGGAAAAGCTAGTTCCTTACTTTACTTATAGACATTTCTATTTGCCAAAATTTTATGATGTGAAAAAGAATAAAAAGATCAAAATGTTCAGTAAAGGGTCATCAACATCAAAAACTTCATCAAAATGATGGGGTTTAGGTGACCTAACTTTAGCTTAAGTCGCTTTAAGATAAATTTCTGTGTTACACGGCTATACTTGAAAATAACTGTCTATGTAACAAGGGGATTTTTCACTACTGATGAACAGGTTATTAATATAATGAATATATCTTAGTGTTAGTATATTTTCTATATTAACCATTTAGGTTTATTGCATAATATTTATGTGTATGTAAAAGAAAACTTAATGCCTAGTGATATGCATTAAACATTCACTAGGATATTATATGTGCTTAATACTATCAATTAATAATGAATCAAAAGTCTTGATTGATGTAGATCGGTTTATACAGTCAATCTATAAAACTGAACTTAATGAAACTCTATTTAAAAATATATTGAATGATCTCGTTCCTAAGTTCAAAGCAGTTTATAAACTTTATTTGAAGTACAGTGAGAGTATCTGTGTCTTTAAGAGAATGGTATGTTCATTAGATGAAATATTGCTTGGAACTAAGAGCATTGATGATCTAAGTAATTATGAATTAAGGTTTTTATGGAATAATGCTTTAATTTATTTTAATGATGTTAATTTAGAATTGTTAGGGTTTAAGAATCAAGAGAAAAGAAATCGTAATGGTTTAGAAGAATATCTAACTCAGCTGACTAAACACTATTCCAAATTGCTGTTTATACGGATTGATTTAAGTATAGCACTAGAGCACCAGCATGAAGTCGGTATTGAGCAGTTTAATCATTACCTACGTATCTTCATTAACCGTGTACAGAATCAAGATACCTGTTTCAAAGACCTGCAGGGGTATATATGGGCTATTGAACAAGGGGAGAAAAAGGGTTATCACAGCCATGTATTACTGATCTACGACGGACATAAGCACCAAAAAGATTTCGGTATGGCCATACAGGTTGGGCAATGCTGGACTAAGATAACAGAGGGTAAAGGTTATGTCTTTACTTCTAACTCTCCTGAGTACAAAGAACGCTTTAATCAAAAAGGCATTTTAGGCATTGGTATGATCTACCGAAGCAATCCCCAGCAAGTACAGAATGCAATCAATGCTGCAATGTATCTGGTCAATCCTGAAAAAGACCATCAGCATCTACGAGTGAAAGTAAGTGGTATGCGTTCATTTGGTAAAGGGCAGTACGAGATTGGCAAACGCCGCGATTGTGTAGTTGCTATCCCCTGCTGTTCAAGGGTTTAAGTTATGTAGTGATTATCCTTGATGAAATGGATGTGTAATGTATTACAACATTACACATCTTATGTTGAAATTACCCAATCCGATAAGCATAAGTTCCATTGGCGGTACTGATGCTGACTTCACGAATTTTCTCAACTTTGCAGCGCGGGTAGGCTAAAGCCGCTGAGCCGTAACGCATGTTTTTATAATCATACATGCGGGTAATGCCGCAGTTGCCGCGGTTGACTTGTATGCCGGTAATGGTGGTGGGCTGATCGTTGAGTGAAATAATGTCGATCTTATCGATATAGCCCGTCAATGAACCTTGCGATTCAGCGCGGTAAACGCGTATGTCAAGTTCTTCTTCAGGCATGGCTTCAGCTTCCGTTTCTTCATCAGCAATCGATGCCGTGTCCAAATTTTCATTCTACATAGCTGTTGCAGATGAAGCCGGCATTTCATCCTCGGGCAGCGTTTCGCTTAAATCCGTTTGCATGAATTTCTGGGTTTTTGGATCAAGCTCTGCCTGTGGCTGATCAGTTTGCTGTTTGGCCTTATCTTGTGAAGGGCTGCAAGCACTGAGTAATGCTATCGATAAGCAGGCAGTAGTGAATAATTTTATATGGGTCATGTCATTCTTCTTGGTAAATGTTCTCTGTCTCAGTTCTTCCGGGGGATTGAAATTTTTTGCGCTGATTCAATGGATAGGCAGAATAAGCCAAGACAGAGGAAAATGGTTTATAGACCTGTGCTAAAAAGAGCTGATTTCGCGGGGGGATAGCCCCTACAGCACTCCCCAGAGCGTGTTTTAACGATCAAGGCATCACCTGATTCAGCAAAGCGTGTAATCTTCATTACAGCACCTGTCAGAGTTTCAGCTATAGCTGCTGAGGAGGCTATTCATCAACAATGGCGCTGTAGGTTAATTTGCCATGTGCGGTGTAAAGATAGATTTCCTTGATTTCATCCGCAGTACATCCCTTTAGCAGCAGGTTGAATTTATCGCCGTAGTAGGTTCGCTTAGGAAATTTAACCGTATATGGTTCTATGCCAATAACTTTGCAGTTGGGATTGTCCATTTCCACCTTATCCAGCACATCGTCAATTTCAGAAAAAACGTGTAAGCGTGTGGTATCCAAGACCGTCTCTGTGCGCACCTTAAATCCAACATAAGCTTCGGCAGGCCTAAACTTCACTTCAAGTGCTTCACCGGGCAATAGCTTTCTTTTCAGCTGCGGAGGCGGAATATCAATATTCTCAGCCCCTTCATAAATGCTGTCCGGGTCATAGCGGTCATGCGCGATGGCGGCTGCTTCGGCCTCACGCTCTTTTGCCTCATCTTTCGCGGCGCTGTCCTCAGGTGAAACAGATTCATGTGCGCTATCAGCAGCAGAAGCTGGGCTTTCAGGTATTTTGCTGCAGGCGGTGAGCAGGGTGCAAATTGCAGCCGTGATGATCATTTTTTTCATGGCGGTATGTCCTTTAAAATCGGGAATGCGGATAAATCCAAAGGGCTTGATTACGGCTGTGCGAACTGGGTGCGCTGCACATACTTCAGTACGCATAAGCCTTTGACATACAGCCAGCGGTCATTGAAATTTTCAGCGTGATAATCAAACACCTGATAGGCAAAGTCATCCAGATCCATGAGTTTCTGCTCATGCAGATCTTTGCCTTCCCGGATGAGCGCATTCAGATCAGCGCTATAGATGAAGTAGCGCAAAGGGTCATCTTTGGGAATCATCTGCCATTGTCTGCTGAGCGCTACAAACGCATTGCAATTGACATTGCCTTCACAGCGTTTCACTGCAGGCGCAGCAGCTGGATCGTTGACCAGCGCCATCACCTGCGCCATGTCTGCGTGACTGAAGACGGGTGCGGTTAGGCAGGCTGCAATCACCCCGGATTGCAGAAAAGTCTTGATCTGTTTATTCATTAAAATAGTTCCAAATTATTGTTGTTTAGCAAGTTTTTAATTGAACGACGTTAATTTAGCATGGAAACTGGCCAAACGATAGCTTTGCCGAGGTTGTAGGCGTAGCTTCGGTCTGCTGTCGCGCTGCAGCCTTTTAAGTAGGCTGAGAACAGCAGGGCAATCAGCAGGTAAACCCCAATCAGATAATGTTTGATTTGCATATTCGCACCCCTAGCGAGATTGGCAGTATTGAGCAGCACGCAGCATCTGTTCACCGAAATCTGCAGGCAAATCCAGCTGGCTGACATTCTGTTCACTGAGTTTTTGCATCACCTGCGCTGAATAATGTGTTTCCAGCCGGTCATAGACACAGGCGCAGGTGGAACGGTTTGTGCCGCCGGATTGGCATCCTGCATTAAATTCACGTTTGGATTTGCTTTCGCAGCCAGCTGAAGCGGCAGCCGCCAGCAGCGCAATGCCCAGTAAGGGCAGGCGATCAAAAAGAGACATCATAATTCTCATCATAAATAGAGGATGATCGGCGTCTGATTTTAAGGAGGTACAGGTTATGGCCTGGTGTTAGGAGCGTGGCGGTTTGTTCCAGCCAGCCAGTTCAACCAGGAGCCAGAACAGCAGCATCATCAGCAAAAAGCCAATAACAGCAGGGCCCAGCCAGACCAGTATCCCAATGATTAAAATCAGTCGTGCAATGATCTTCATTGCCCAAGCAAGGCAGAAGAACCGTAGGGTTTGGGCAGATGAGAAGGAATAGGGATGCTGCAAACAGCGGATAATAAAACAGTCATGATTGACTCCTTAGGTACTAAGAAGTTCTGCCAAATCACTGTCAATTGATTATGGTGGCAGAACGAAAGGGGGTTGACAGACTGAACCTAAGAATCAGCACACCCGAAGGTGTCCCCCTCCCGTCCTACCTCAACGAGAAGGGGACACGAGATTACGCACCAAAAGTAAAAAAACTTTTAGTGTTCTTAGGAAACGGTCTGTCAAAACCGGCTGGCAATGTAGGCCAGCATGTTCATCATAATGCCAAGCGAAAAGCCGGTCAATTTCATTTCTTGCTGATTGAATGGGGTGAGCATAAAAAATCAGCAAAAACAGATTGTAAATAATTTCAGATACATAACACCTGAATGAAGCAGAGGCTGAATGTTCATCCGTTGAATGATGAGTCGGCAGCTGATGCAAACAGACACTTTCAGGAGTTCTTTTTATGCCGTATCGAGATTTTGATCAGATTGAAGACGCCATGTTTCCACAGCGTGAACCATTAAAGCCGATGGTGCAGAGCTTGGGCCTCAGTAATTCACCGACCACACTGGCTGTTTTAGGCATGTCTCTAGCGAAGTCATTGGGCTATTCACCTTTTATTGGCGGGATTGCAGGAGCAATGCTGGGTGGGGTGATTCTGGTGATTGCCGAGCAGACACATACATCCCATCGTCCGCCATTTCGCAAATAGCCCGCAGCTCATTTGTGCATTTTTATCAATTTCAATTTATTCATTATTTACCATCAGGATTATTGTATGGCACATCTACTTGAACAAATGGCTTATGTCGGTGAAACCCCTTGGCATGGCCTCGGCAACCAGCTTACGCAAAACCAGCCGATTGAAGTCTGGGCGCAGCAGGCAGGGATGGACTGGCGTATTGAATCGTCCAATGTCAGCTATATGGCGCAGAATGAACGCGGGCAAAGCATCATCATGCCTTATGAAGAACAGCGTGTGCTGTACCGCTCAGATACCCATGCACCACTGTCTGTGGTCAGCCAGCGCTATCAGGAAGTGCAGCCTGCAGAGGTGTTAGAGTTTTACCGTGACTTAACTGAGCAGTCCGGCTTTGAACTGGAAACCGCTGGGGTACTGAAAGGCGGCAAGAAATTCTGGGCTTTAGCCAAAACCGGACAAAGTGCAGCCTTAAAAGGCAAGGATGTCAGCAATGGCTATATCTTGCTGGCAACCGGCTGTGACGGCACACTGGCGACGACTGCGCAATTCACTTCAATCCGTGTGGTGTGCAATAACACCTTGGCGATTGCGCTAAAAGGGCAGAACAGCAGTGCCGGTGTGGTGAAAGTGCCGCACAGCACCCGCTTTGATGCAGGCAAGATTAAGCAGCAGCTAGGAATATCCGTCCGTGCATGGGATGAGCATATGTACGAGATGAAACAGCTCAGTCAACGTAAAGTTACCCAGACTGAAGCAGCCGCTTATTTTGATGCCGTGTTTAACAATGCCAGCCTGAGTCCGATAGAGCAGAATGAAGGCATTATTCAGTTCTACCGTAATGTAGCCAGTAAATCGCAAAGCAAAGACAAGACTGAACCGAATGGCCGTGCCATGTCGAAAGTCATGACCATGTTTAACGGGCATGGTCGCGGGGCAGAACTCAGCTCAGCCAAAGACACCGCTTATGGCTTGCTGTGCAGTATCACGGAATTTGCCGATCACGAACGCCGGGCGATGAGTCAGGATCACCGTCTGGATTCAGCGTGGTTTGGTGCAGGCGCTGGACTGAAGCAGCGCGGGCTGGAACAGGCACTGCGTATACTTGCCTAAGCTGAATAGTCCTCAGTTCCATGAATTAGCCTAAGTATTACTGAACAAGGCCAAATATTTCTTTTCACCCATGACCCAAATATCTAGCTCTTAAAGCCGCGTCTTCGGATGCGGCTTTTTTATGCCCAAAATTCAATACAGGGGAATTCACCATGAATAGCGTATCAAATCTATCTGCAGCATCTGCACAGCCGAAACCGTTTAGTGCGCCCAAGTTCTTCAGCGCCAAACGCTTTGTCGATACCAAAAAGCTCAGTCAGGCCGAATGGCTGGAAGTACGCAGGCAAGGTATTGGCAGCAGTGACTGTGCAGCAGCCTGTGGACTCAATCCCTATATGTCGATGCTGGAACTGTGGATGATTAAAACAGGACGGATTAAACAATCTATTGAAGATGAAAGCGCAGGCCATGCACCGCTGTATTGGGGTAGGCGCCTCGAACCGCTTGTTGCTGAGTATTACAGCATGCATACCAACAATAAGGTCCGCCGCGTCAATGCCGTGCTGCAGCATCCTGATCCAGACAAGTCTTTTATGCTGGCGAACTTGGATTATTCCGTAGTCGGTGATGCAGATGTGCAGATTCTGGAATGCAAAACTGCAGGAGAATACGGCGCCAAGCTGTGGCGGGATGGTGTGCCTTTATATGTGCTGTGTCAGGTACAGCATCAATTGGCAGTGACTGGGAAGAAGACAGCCCATATCTGCGTGCTGATTTGCGGACATGAAACCCGCATTTTTAAAGTGACCCGTTCTGAATCAGTGATTCAGCACATCATCAATGCTGAACGTTATTTCTGGGAATGTGTCGAGAAGGATACACCGCCTGATGCAGATGCCAGTGACTCCGCAGCTAAAGCTTTGCAGCTGCTGTATCCGGAGCATGTACCGCTCAGTACGACAGATTTATCGTTAGATGATCAAGCCAATCAACAGTTTGAACAGCTGATTCAAGTCCGCAACCAAATCGACAAGTATCAGGAGCAGTTTGACCTGCTGAAGCATCAGCTACAGGCCAGGATGCAGCAGGCTGAGCGCGCCACCTTTAAAACAGGTTCAGTAACTTGGAAAAAGTCCAAGGACTCGATCAGCTTGGACAGCAAAGCTTTATTGAAACGGCACCCTGAATATCTGAATCAATTCTCGCAAAGCAAGCAGGGTTCCCGGCGTTTTAACATCTATTGCCATGATGCATAAAGCCGATATTCAAATAAGTGCATATCTGCAAAAAAGCGCAAAACAGCCCCGTTCCCTGCAAGCACCGAAGTACTTACAGAGAACAATATGGACTGAATTGCGAAGAAAAAATGATTTCTACATATCAACCAGACAAACGTAAATAATAACTTTGAGGACAGCATCATGATTAAGGGTCTAGCAATAACACCGCCAATTCTAGGGCGCATCAGTATCGGTAAGGTCGTCGAGAAAAATGGCAAACGGCTGCCAGAAAAAGATGACCAGTTCACGATTACCAGCCAAATTCAGAATAAAGATGGCTGGGTCAAACATCCACTGGATGAACAACTCCGTGCTAAAGCACCCAATCAAAAACTCAGAACCATTCCGGTTCGGATGATCTTTAATGATCCTGAACTTAATTTGAGAGCCGAATATAGTTTGTTTGACCGTCAGACAGGCAGGCCTGTCTGTGTGGGCAATGGTGAAACTTGTCAGCGGTTGACCAATCAAGGTGTGGAACAGCATCCATGTCCATCCCCTGATTTATGTTCAATGGCTCAAGGCGGCAATTGTAAGCCTTATGGGCGGCTGCATGTCAATTTAGATGAGTCCGATGAGCTTGGTGCTTTCATCTTTAGAACGACAGGCTTTAACAGCATAAGAACTTTAGCCGCAAGGCTAAGTTACTACCATGCAGCATCGAATGGTTTGCTGTCATGTTTGCCGCTGCAACTCACGCTTAGAGGCAAGTCCACCACACAAAGCTATCGTACTCCTGTTTACTACGTGGATTTAACGCTTAGGGATGCGTTTTCTCTTAACGATGCCATTGTGCAAGCAAAGCAGATTGATGAGCAAAGTAAGCTGGCTGGTTTTTATCAGGAGGCTGTGGATTTTGCTGCACGGCAAGGCTTTGCCAATGCATGTTTTGAAGCTGATATCGAGGACGGTATGGATGTAGTGGGGGAGTTTTATGCGGATGAAAATTCTGAAACTCATCCAGTACAGGCTGAATCTAAAGTTAAGGCAAAGGCTAGGCTAAATCAGGCTGAGAATTTTGTACACGATGTTCAGCAAGGATTACAGATGAGTGTGAGGGCGGTGAATTGACTGCATCAGAAAGTTAATTTTTACGGAGAGCGCTATGATTTGAGCGAATTGCCGCTCGCATCAATGATCAGGAGTAAACATCATGAATGCGTTCACAGGTCAGACTTTTCAGATGAATCAAATTATTAATATTAAAGAAGTGATTCAATTCACAAGCATTAGTCGGGCAAAGATCTATGAAATGATCAATGTTGATTCAAAGTACTATGATTCAAGCTTTCCAAAACCCGTACGCTTAAGTGAATCACGTATTGGGTGGGTGGCTTGGGAAGTGAATCAGTGGATTGAAGATAAGATACAAAGTCGTGAATAAAATGGGAGCGAAAGCTCCCTTATTTTTTTGTTTTTTAGTAGGCTACATATATAATTCGCTTATAAAACAATTATGAGAACGGTAATGCTCCATAAAAATAATTGAATTTAAAAGTGTTTTTATAGTCACTATTGAAAAGCCTTTGTAATAATTATGATAGCGCTCACGATTGTTTATGGTGAGCGCTATCATAATTGTGAAACTTTCTCTTTTTCATGACCTGTACCAGATCAAGTTGGGACTAATATAGCTCAAGTCTATTATTTAATGAGTTTGTTTATCAAGGTAGTTCAGGTAACCCCAATTCCTTTAAAAATGTATTATGTTCATCTTTCGACTGTTTGATTTGCTTAACAAGCAATTGTAGCTGTTGATTTGTAGCCTGTAGATCAATTTGCTTTTCGGGTTCGGAAGTACTGATATATCTAGAAATATTTAGATTGTAATCATTATTTTTGATTTCATCTAAACTTATTCGTCTAGCGTAACGCTCTTCTTCTTTACGATATTGATAAGTATCTACAATTTTTTCAATATCTTTATCACGTAGGCGATTTTGTTTTTTGCTTGGTTCGAAGTAATCAGCAGCATTAATGAATAAAACGTCATCAAATTTTTTACAACGTTTTAAGATCAAAATACATACAGGAATTCCCGTAGAGAAAAATAGATTGGCTGGTAGACCAATTACAGTATCAATATGCCCATCATCGAGCAATTTTTGTCGAATTTGCTTTTCGGCACCGCCACGGAATAACACACCATGCGGCAAAATAATTGCCATTACACCATCTTCAGCTAAAAAGTGAAACCCATGAAGCAAAAATGCGAAATCAGCAGCAGATTTTGGAGCTAAGCCATAATCTTTAAAGCGAAAGTCTTTTGCAAGAGCTTCAGTTGTATTCCACTTTAAGCTGAATGGGGGATTTGCCACAATCGCATTAAAAGTAATTTTTTTAGATGGGTTTAGCTCGCTTAATATGTCCCATTCATTGGTTAAAGTATCACCATGAAAAATTTCAAATTCAGTATCTTTTACACCATGCAACAACATGTTCATGCGCGCTAAGTTGTAGGTTGTGATATTTTTTTCTTGACCGTAAATTTTACCAATCTTACCGCCATGCTCTTTTGCTTGCTGGCGTACATTAAGCAATAGCGAACCTGAACCACATGCAAAGTCCATAATTCGTTCTAATGTTTTCTTATAACCTGTGCTTGGGTCTTGGCTATCTAGTGTCACTATACGAGATAAGATCGTTGATATCGGCTGCGGTGTATAAAATTCACCAGCCTTTTTCCCTGAACCTGAAGCAAATTGTGCAATGAGATATTCATAAGCATCACCCAAAGTATCATTATTGGTTGAAAAACCTATGAGTTTTTCTTCAATACTACTAATAACTGAGCAGAGCTTGTCATTACGATTTTTGTATTCTTTGCCCAGTTTTTCTGAATTTAGATTAATTTCAGAGAACAAACCATTAAAATTACGGGCGAAAGATTGTTCCTCGATATATTTAAAACCAGAGTTTAGCGTTTTAAGTAAATCGTTATGTTGTGTACGAGCAAGTTCAGCAATATTGCTCCAGAGAAATTCAGGTTTAATCACATAATGGATTAGACTTCTTATCGTATTTTCAAAGTCGTCGACATCATTAGGATTGTCCGCATACCAAATGCTTAAAGCAGTTTGCTTAATTGTTCCATTATCATTCCTGATTGGTTTTGGATAATCTGAACCAAGTTCTTTTGCTACGGATTCTTCATAATTTGATGACAAATAGCGTAAAAATAGAAAAGATAACATGTAATCCCGAAAATCATCGGCATTCATTGAACCACGAAGTTGGTTCGCAATATCCCAAAGCAAGGCGCCAAGTTTTTGCTGTTCCTGTTCGGTCATATTTGAATTTCCTGTCGTGTATCGGTTTGAGAAGATATAGAAGAAGTTGGTTGAACAATTTCTCCAATATTTGGTAATTGAAATGGATAGCGTTGTAAAAACGCATATAAAATATTTTTGAACAACTGCTGGGTATCTAAGCCCATAGCTTGAGGTTCATATGCTGAATACTTACCATGACTAAGTAAATTTAATGCACGAGAAAAAAGTACTTCATTTTCAATACCACTTACACAGCTCGAAAAATCATCGAAACCAAAGAACGATGCTGTCTTTTCCATAATGCTACGCAAAATATTGAAATGATATGTATAAAGTCTGCAAGGATTTGCATCTGAAGCATCTTTCAATTCTTTAAGCATTGCAACATGATAAAAAAATGGCGTATCGCCTGTACTCTGTAATTGATACTCGTTGGTATGCTTGTTTTTGTATAAAAAATAGCATTTATGGTCATGTTTTTTAAGTTCATTATTCATGATATTAAAAAATAAACCGTGATGTGTAGAAATCACGACTTTAATTTTATCTTCGCAAGTACGAAGTAATTTTGCGAGATCACTCGCTAAAGCAATCACGTTGTTTTCATCGAGTGAGGAAATGGGATCATCAATATAAATATATTTTACCCAGTCATATGCTTCCTGCTTATCAATAGCTAACTCACAGATTGCTAAGAACGTGCACCAAATGAATAAATTTTCTTCACCACGAGATACTTTAATATCATCTATTGCCCGCGTTGTTGGTTCGGGTTGTCCTCGATGCTTGACGGATTCGACTCTTGAAAATGATACTGACCATGCTTCATAGTCGATGCGGAAATTAAAATCTGCATATTTTTCCAAATGTGCATAAATTTTTTCTTCTAATGCAAGCTCTTGAAAACCTGAAAAAAATCTTGAATCTCTATTTAGATGTAATTTACGACTTGTATCGCCAGCCAAATCATTATCCCAGCGGAATAAGTCTTCAGTAAAAGCATTAAAATAAAGAGTGTCTCGAGTTATAGGTGGATTATTCCCTCGACGTCGAGTCTTCCCTTTCTCTTTAAACTCCATAGATAGGCGAGTTTTACCTGTACCGTTATAGGCATAAATGAGTAAAAAGTCATTGCTCCCACTTGTGAAATCATCTCTTAAACGTTCTGTCACTTTACGAATCGTTTTATATTTATGAACTTTTTTAATATCACTCATGCAGAAACGTCCTCAAGCACAGGAAATAGTTGTTGCATTAAGCCTTTTTTATACTCTTTAAGGAACTCAATATAATTATTTTGATTGGAAATCACTTCATCTAAAGAAGTTAAGCAGGAAGCAATTTTTTCTTGCTCATTTTTTTTTGGAATTTTGAAAATAATGTTCTTAAAGAAATCATCCAAGCCTATATTTAATAAACCATGATTTCTTGCGCCTTCTTGTGCAATTTTTCCAAGCTCAGAATTTAAAAATCCACCATCACAATAATATTGAAAAAACTCACTATCTATAATTTTATCATCTACGGAAAAGCAGATATATAGCGGTGATACGACTCCTTGTTTATATCGAGATAGCTTTTTAATAGCACCCATTGGATAACCAGCAGAATAACTTTTGTTGTAAGCAAATTCACCCTTTTTAATTAAATAGTATCCTGAAACATTTTTAGATGAAACAGACTTATTAAAGTATTCTTCTTGACTGATTAATCCTTTTTGGGCAGAAATAGTTAAGACATTTTTTTCACCCACTAAATTTTTAGTTTTTATTCGACTAAATGTTTTTTCGGAAGATGATTCTACCCAATCCCCATTAAACCCCTCAAACCTTACTGTTGGCACACTTTCCCCATTTTTTGGAAAGAGTTGTTGTAATAAGCCATTTTTATGTTGCTTATAGGCTTCAAGTTTACTTGATTCATTTTGTATCAGTTCATCAAGGGAAGAAAAGCAAGAGGAAATTTTTTGTTGTTCGGGTAGGCTTGGAACAAAAAAGTCATAATTTAATAAATTTCCAGTATTAATAGAATTTATTCTAGCTCCTAAATCATTTGCAACTTGAGTTTTATAAAGATTCGTTTGAAGCAATTGGAAAACGAATTGATAGTTTTTTGATCTAAATACTGTCATAAATGCACCATGTGTGCATAACGGCATGTCTTTAGGAATTAAAGCATTTTTACCTATGAGAGAGGTTGATCCATTCCTAACACAAATTAAAATATCATTTTCTTCTGTTAAATTTACACCTTTAATATTTGGATCAACAAATACACAATCTTCAAGTGATATTTTTCCATCTTGAACATTCGATGAGCGTAAAACTAACAATCCCTCATTTCTAATATCATTAGGTGAATATGTTAGTCCTGATACAGTTTTTCCAAATGCAGACAGTTTCTTTAACTTCCATCCATCATTATTTTTAAACTCAGTAAACCGCAATTTCGGCACATATTTTACTTCATCATTGTCTGCTAGCTGATTATTTGACATGTGCATCCCACCCAGAAATTTCACGCCCATTGGCACGTTTTTGCATCGGTTCAGTTAAATCTTGAATTAAAGATTTACGAGTTTTACTACGCTCTTTCCAGCCTAACTCTAGTGGAGAAAGTAGCTCATGTAACAAATCATTGTCTAAAATCATGCGTGCAAGCGTAGCATCCACAAACAATTTTAAAGCCTCAATCTCTAAACCATATTTTTCAGCAATGTCATCAATCTCATGATCAATTTTTTCACGTTTAAACTGTGCATAACCTTGTTTGATATCAGCTTCGTTTAAACCTTTCCCCATTTTTAAACTATAAACATAGTCGGCAATGTCATCAGCATCATCAACAAATTTTGCATCACTTCGAATGAGGTTAATAAGTTCCTCACGAGTCATATTCTGCTGTTCAGGTGTTGCCTGACTGTAATTACTAATTAGTTTCATGATGTAATCATAATCAATCATTGCAGAGTTGAATAAGACGAATTCAAAATCGACTTGTTGGATTTCATCATTTTGTTGATTATCAGGCTTTTCTTGTTGAGCTTTAAAACGCTTAGCTGTTTCTAGATAAACTGACTGAAAACTACGCAACTCATCTTTAGACATAATCGCTTGGATGGATTCTGCTTGTTGTTCACTTAAATCTGTATATTGGCTTAATTGAGTTTGAAGTCGCTGTATTTCTTTAAATTTATTAATAAATTCAGCTTTTGCTGTATCGCCTTGAAGATTAATAACCTCTTCAGGAAGAGGAGCTAAACCTTTCGATTGCATAAAGTTATCTAAATGTTGCTTCGCTACAGCTAATTTGGCAATGACTTGTGATGCAGACTCAACTAACCATATTTCTTTTGCATCATCCTCTTCGTTTAAGTCTGAAAATAATTTCACAGCCTCATTCACTGCGGACTCTAAACCACGAAAATCAATAATAGTTCCATAAGGTTTTGAATCATTTAAGACTCGATTAGTACGTGAAAAAGCCTGAATTAAACCATGATATTTCAGATTTTTATCAACATATAGGGTATTCAAATATTTTGAATCGAATCCTGTCAAAAGCATATCGACCACAATGGTAATGTCGATTTTTTTTGATTGTGGCGTAGCATTACTATTTGGATATTTTTGATCTTTAATACGTTGTTGAACATCCTGATAATAATTATCAAATTGAGCCAAACTATGATTTGTGCCAAACCGCGTGTTGTAGTCACTGATGATAGCTGTTAAAGCCTGTTTTTTCTCATTGGGTTTTTCTTTGTTATCTGCTTGCTCATTTGGTAGGTCTTCTGATAGTTGTTTGACATCGGCATCACCTTCAGCAGGCGGAGAGAATACACATGCAATATTGAGCATTGGATAGTCTGAATTACTTTCTAATAACTCAGCTTGCTTTGCTTTAAATAAATGATAGTAACTAATCGCATCATTAATTGAACTTGTAGCGAAAATCGCATTAAATTTACGCTCATGAGTTGCATGATGGTGTTTATTCAAAATGGCATCAACAATTTTTGCTTGGGTAGTTGGATCACCAACACGAGCCGTAATAGGTTTGTCTTGATCAACCTGCGTTGCTCGGAAATATTCAATATTAAATTTTAAAACATTTTGATCTTCAATGGCATGCGTAATGGTATAGGCATGTAATCGATTATGAAAAATGTCTTTGGTGGTTTGGACTTCAGTGGCTTGATCATCTTTAATATAAATTCGTACTGCACTTTTATTTTCATCAAATATAGGCGTACCAGTAAAGCCAAAGAGTTGAGATTTTGGAAAAAAGTTTTTGATTGCTTGATGGTTTTCACCAAATTGTGATCGATGACATTCATCAAAAATAATCGCAATGCGTTTATCCTGCAAAGGCTTAAGCTGTTCCTTAAAGCTTGGATATTTTGAACGGATATTTTTGTTCGTTTTCGATTTGTCACTTGCTGGTGAGTCACTTAAAGCTAATGCTAGCTTCTGAATCGTAGTAACAATGACTTTATTACTATGGTTTGTAGAAAGTAATCGACGTACTAAAGATGCTGTATTGGTATTTTCCTCAACACAACCATCTTGGAATTTATTGAATTCTTCACGAGTTTGACGATCTAAATCTTTACGGTCAACCACAAATAAGCATTTTTCAATATCGGGATTATCTTTAAGTAGGGTAGATGCTTTAAAGGAGGTCAGCGTCTTTCCACTACCTGTAGTATGCCAAATATAGCCATTCCCACGGTTCTGCTTAATACTTTCAATAATCGCTTCGACTGCATAAATCTGATATGGTCTCATGATCAGTATTTTTTGTTCTGTTGCGACAAGTACCATGTAGCGGCTGATCATCTTACCAAGTTTGCATTTATTTAAGAATTTATCAGCAAACTCATGTAAGTTATTTACTTTTTGATTATCATCATCTGCCCAATGGTAGATAGGTAAAAACTGTTCATCAGCATTAAAGTTAAAATGTTGAGGTTGGTTGTTACTAAAATACATTGTTTGTTTTTGATTTGAAACGATAAATAATTGAGTGAATGCAAATAGTGTATCGAAATAACCATTACCAACATCATTCTTATAATCAATGATTTGTTGCATAGCTCGACGTGGAGAAATATCGAGGGTTTTTAGTTCGATCTGAACCAAAGGTAAGCCATTAATTAGGATAATTACATCGTAACGATGATGGCTGTTTTTTGTATTTAGGCGAAATTGTCGAATAACCTCAAAGTTATTTTTGCACCAGTCTTTAGTATTAACTAATGTGTAATACAAAGGAGTGCCATCTTCCCTATCGAAAACATGTTGTTCACGTAAACGATGAGCGCATGCAAATACATCTGCACTAATATTTTCTTCTAATAGCCGTTGAAATTCATTGTCAGTAAGTTGTACTTGATTTAATTCATTGAACTGTTCACGAAAATTAGCATTCAGCGAATCTATGTCAGTAATGTTTTTATTGGTATATTTTAACTCGAGCAACTTTTCAATCAGCGCATCTTCGAGATTATTTTCTGAGCTGGTCATATCACTCCATCATGAAAACAAGGCTATTTTACTGATAGCTTATTTAAAAGCGCTATCATACGATAGTTCACTCGATTTAAGTCATATATAAAAAATATACGATAGCCGTCAGGATAAAATATGTTCGATATACTTCATTTGATATTAAAGGACTATAATGAGATTAAGCTTGAATAATTTTAAGCTTTGGTAAAGGCACAATTTTATCTCTCAACCCATCAATAAAATCAGACCAGTCTTGCATCATCTTTGTTCTGTATTCTAAGTGCTGTGCATGGTTATATGCTTGAGAAACGGCATTACCTACTCTGTGTGCTAACTGAATTTCAATGGCGTCATGCATATAGCTTTGCTCATGTAATGTTGTAGAAGCAAGCCCACGAAAGCCATGCCCAGTCATCTTACCATTATAGCCCATTGTACGAATCACACAGAGCAAAGCATTGCTGCTCATCGGTTTGGCTGTACTGTGGTTATAAAAAACATATTGCTTATTGCCTGTGAGAGGCCGTAGTCCTTCTATTAGCTCAATTGCCTGCCTAGATAATGGAACAATGTGAGGCTGTGCCATTTTCATTTTTTCTGCCGGAATTCTCCATAAATAATTATCAAAATCAATCTCATTCCACTCCATCATTCTCAATTCAGCAGTGCGAACAAAAGTTAAAGTCATCAGCTGTATGGCTGTCTTGATTATTGGATTGCCATGATAGCGGTCCATACGTTCAAGGAAGGGTGGAAATTCAGAAATATCTAAGCGTGCCATATGCTTTGTTTTCCGCGGTTTTAAGGCCTCTCCTAAGTGCGGTGTAGGGTCGTTCTCAATAAGTCCTTTACGGATGGCAAAACGAAAAATACGGCCAGCGAGAGGGATGGATCGTTTGGCCATTTCTAGTGCGCCGCGAGCTTCGATTTTTTTGGCGCAGGCGAGCACATCTTTTCCTTTGATTTGATCAATAGGCATATTGCCTAAAGCCGGGAACAGGTCTTTTTCAAATACGGAGAGATCCCGGAGGTATGTGGTTTCTTTAATGACGGCTTTGCGGTCTTCCATCCACTCCATTGCAAGTGATTTAAAAAGCGTATTTTCATCGGCATGCAATTTTTTTTGCTTTTTGGCCTCATTGGGATTGATCCCATCTTTAAGTCTTAAGCGCGCTTCATCTCTGGCGCGGCGGGCTTGCGCAAGCGTGGTTTCAGGATATGAACCAATACTGAAGATATTTTCTTTACCATTGAAGCGAAATTTCATCCGCCAATGCATACCGCCAGAAGGCGTGACTTCCAAGTACATGCCTTTTTCATCAGCATATTTAGCTTTCTTTTCTGCTGGTTTGATTTTTCTAACAAAAGCATCTGTAAGCATTGCAATGGTTTCCGTAGAAATCTGGGGGTATAAAAATGGGGGTAATTAATTATACCCCCAGTTATACCCCCGAATATATCGGGATTGCAACAGATAAAGTGGATCGTATTAGACACAAAAAAAGCCTAAACCCTTTAGGTTTAAGCTTTTTAAGACCTCATGAATCATCATGAGAACAGAATATGGCGGTGAGAGAGGGATTCGAACCCTCGATACGCGCAAACGTATACACACTTTCCAGGCGTGCTCCTTCAGCCACTCGGACACCTCACCATTGCGCCGCGATAATAGCGAAAAAAAGCCCTTCTGCCAAGTTGAAACAATTGATTTAGAGCAAAAGTTTTTGCTCAGTGATATCATTGCGAAAAAATAGTGTTCAAAACGAAGACGAAATATGCAAAGTACTGCACAAAAAGCCGCATTGCCTGCGATTACTCTGGCAGCATTAGGGGTTGTGTTTGGAGATATTGGAACCAGTCCACTCTATGCATTGAAAGAATCATTCCATACAGTACATGGCTTGGGGATTAATCCTGAAAATGTATTGGGTATTTTGTCGATTATTTTTTGGACCATGACACTGGTCATTACCATTAAATATGTCGCGATTGTTATGCGTGCAGATAACAATGGCGAAGGCGGAATTATGGCGCTGTTGGCCTTAAATTTGCGTAATACAAATTTTAGTGATCAAAAAAAGTTACTGTTAATCGCAATTGGTTTTATAGGTGCTTCCCTGTTTTTTGGGGATGGCATCATTACCCCCGCAATTTCAGTGTTATCTGCAGTTGAAGGGCTTTCTATCGCTACAAATGTTTTAGACCCTTATATTGTACCAATCGCCATGACGATTGTGACCATATTGTTCATCATGCAAAAGTATGGAACAGCCTTTGTGGGCAAGTTTTTTGGTCCATTAACTTTATTATGGTTTTTAGCACTCGGATTCTTGGGAATCTCCAGCATTATTCAGACTCCTGTGGTTTTGGGGATGTTTAGTCCACATTGGGCTTTCCAGTTTATTGTTACTAATCCCTTAATGACCTTCTTTATTATGGGTGCGGTAGTGCTGACCGTGACAGGCGGGGAAGCCCTGTATGCCGATATGGGCCATTTTGGTCCTGTTCCTATTCGCTTGGCATGGTTTTTTGTGGTGTTACCTTGTTTGTTAATTAACTATGCAGGTCAGGGGGCATTATTACTTCGCGATCCAAGTGCGATTCAAAATCCATTCTATTTGTTGGTACCTGAATGGGCTCTATACCCCATGATTTTCTTGGCAACGATGGCCGCGGTCATTGCCTCTCAAGCTGTTATTTCAGGGGTGTTCTCTTTAGCACGTCAAGCCATTCAATTGGGTTATTTACCACGACTGACCATTAAGCACACCTCAGATTCAGAACAGGGACAAATTTATGTGCCTTTACTGAACTGGGTTTTGCTGGCCTCTATTATTGTGCTGATCTTGATTTTCCAAACCAGTTCACGCTTATCTCATGCTTATGGTCTGGCTGTGACCATGACCATGTTATGTGACACATTACTGATTGCTGTGTTTATTCGTTACACATGGAAATGGAACCTACCGAAACTGATGTTGCTGATTATTCCATTCTTGGTATTGGACTTGGTATTGGTAAGCGCAACCTCACTCAAAGTATTCTCTGGGGGGTGGGTTCCACTGTTGATTGGTGGAATTGCTTTCCTTCTATTAATGACATGGAAAGAAGGGCGTGAACTGACCTTCGCCAAGCTCCAGCAAGATACCTTGCCTTTAGATATATTCGTGCAAAGTATCGATGAGCAAGC
Source organism: Acinetobacter sp. NS-4 (assembly GCF_037402435.1). Classification (NCBI taxonomy): domain Bacteria; kingdom Pseudomonadati; phylum Pseudomonadota; class Gammaproteobacteria; order Moraxellales; family Moraxellaceae; genus Acinetobacter; species Acinetobacter sp. NS-4. The sequence goes on from NZ_JBBEUE010000007.1 coordinate 96,145, forward strand.
CAATTGGGTAGAAGGGGAAGCTATATTTCTCACGGGTACTCCCACCGTGGTGCCGCATGCCATGTTGCATAATATGAAGCACAATAAAGTCTTGCATCAGAAAAATATTATTTTGACGGTTAAAATTCAAGATGTTCCTTACGTTGCTGATCAGGATCGGTTCCAAGTAGAAATGATGAATCGGCATTTTTATCGGGTTGAGCTATTTTACGGTTTTAAAGATGAGATGAATATTCCGCAGGCACTCGAAGCGGTCTATCAATCGATTGAACTCGAATATAATTTGATGCAAATCAGCTTCTTTGTTTCGCGTGAACGAATTATTAGTACAGTGGGTGATGGTATGGCCTCTTGGCGTGAAAAGCTGTTTATTTCGATGCAGCGCAATACCAGTCCGGTGAGTGACTTTTATCGGATTCCTCCCAATCGTGTGGTTGAATTAGGTAGTCAAATCGAAATATAAGTTTCAGATCGTGTAGACAATAAAAAACCAAGGTGGAAAATCCTTGGTTTTTTATTTGGAGGATGAAAGCCTGAAAAGAGTGTGATTAGTTCTCTGTTACGTCAGCCACTGGCACTTCAGGAGATGCATTGACTGGTTCATCTGTAGCATCAGCTTTAGGTGCTGCCTGTACTGCGTCATTTGGCTGTGTAGCTTCAGGTGTTGCTGCAAATGCTTCATTTGTAGCAGTCGCGTCAGCAGTATCTACTGGTGTTGCAGCCGCAGATTCACTGTTTACACCACTCTGAGGCATATTGGCCGTATTCGCTGCCGCATTGATAGAAGAATCCGGCATCAGCGCTGATGTCGCAGCGGAACTGCTATCAGTTACAGGTGCCTGTACAGCTGCCGCTTCTTGATTGCCCATTTGTTCAGCTTGTTGGGCGGCTAATTCGGTATCGGGTTGCATTGGATCTACATTTTTAGATGCAGCCTGAGCTGTTTGCTCGGTAGCAGGTGCATTTGCCTGTTTTGTAGCCGGGTCAACGGCTTGTGCCCCGGTATTCATTTCTGGGCTTTGAGTTGCAGTTGCATCTGAAGCAGAGGTGGTTTGCGCTTCGGTTTCAGATGCAGCTTGGGTGGCCTCAGCATTTTGTGCTGTGGTATTGAGCTCGGCAGTTTGTGGAGCGGCTTGGTCTGCAGTGGTATCCGCAGCAGCATTGCTTTGCAATTCGGTTTCAGCAGCAACTTGGTCTGCATCAACAATACGGATTTGACCGTTGGCCACTAAATCTTGAATGGAACCGGCTTGACCATTTACCGTAGTGTTAACTTTGACTTGAGATAGGCTTTCTAAAGTATCACCCGGTTGAATGGCGGGTTCTGCGAATGCGGTTGCACTCATCATTCCTGTAACTAGACTCAAACCTAAAAGCTTAAAATGCATAAAATACTCCGTAGAAATAATTATCTAGAATTTTTGCGTATTTTTACCTTGTCATAAGCATGATCGGTTTTTCAATCAAACATACGTAAAGCTATTAAGACTTGTTAGAAAAGCTTTAGAAAATTAGACATACTGTTACAACAACTGTGCTTTTGTTAACCAATTTTAGCCTAAATGTTAAGCAAATAAATTTTGCTACATATACTTCATTTTCTCTGCTTGTTAAGCTCGTGAAAAATGGGTGTTGGTCACACAATGGCAATTAAGAAACGTAAAACCGGTCAATCTTTGATGCAAATTTTAAACCAGAATAGTTTAAAAATTATTTTGGGCGTAGTCGCGACCAGCAGTTTTGCAATTGCCTTTGGACAGGAAAAAATTCAACGGCTGGTCTCATTGCCGTCTTCATCAAACTCGGCCTGTCTGGACCAGTTTTATCGTGATATTCCGCCTTATTTGGCCAAAGAAAGCCTGAAGAAAAATACGTATCCGCTCTGTTTTAACGGTTTTAATGTGATGTATTCTGGGGTATCCAAAACCCCTTTGTGGGTGGCTGAAGCCTTGACTCCGCAGCGTTTGAGCCAAAAAATTCCTCGTGAAGACAGCTTTCATGAAGAAACCGGCGTAAAAGCAGAACATCGGGCAACCTTGTCAGATTACAAAGCATCAGGTTATGACCGCGGACACATGGCACCGAATGCCGATATGCCGAATAAAGCGGCGCAGTTTGACAGCTTCTCGTTGGCCAACATGGTGCCACAGGCACCGAAGAATAATCAGCAGGTGTGGCGAGAGCTAGAAGAGGCGACTCGTGCTATTGTGACCAAGCAAAAGCAGGATGTTTATCTTGTTACTGGGCCGGTATATTCGGCTAAAAAGCTGAAGATGATTGGTAAGGGGGTGATTGTTCCAACAGCCACCTATAAAGCCATCTACATACCTAAAACCGGGGCGGCAGGTGTGTACTATGCCGACAATACCCTGAAGGATACCGCACCAAAAGTTCAGGTGATCAGTATATGTGCTTTGGAAGATCTCACTGGAATTAATATTTTCCCGCAGTTAACCGAAGACCAAAAGCGCAATACTTATAATTTGCCATTAACCGCAACGGCTGTGAAAGCCAATAAGCAAATCACTTATTCACATTGGGATGCAGAAAGCCAATGTGCTGAGGAAGTCGGTACAGATCAGCTGACTGCTTTGCAAAAACAGTTTAAATCTTCATCGGTTAATCCGAGTTCTTCAACTCAAGCAGCATCGGGTGAGAACAAGAACAGTACGCCTACTATCGCTCCAAATACCCAAGATGCGATTGTTAAACAATTGATTGAAGGACTTTTACAGTACATTTTGCAGTTGTTGAAATAAGCTTTTTTTAGGTAGGATGATGGCAATCATCCTACTTTTTAAATAACAACAACGATCAGTGAGAATACAATGTTCAGGCCTTTTGTAAATGGTAATGAATCGCACGCCATTCATGACTTAACTATAGAAAACCAAGAAGACTGTGTCAGTATTTATGGCAATTTACAACTGACCAAGGATCAGGCTGGACTGCAGGCTGCCAAAGCGTTGCAGAATTATATCAATGCCGTGGTCAGTGCTTTGGAAAGTGAACCCGATCTTCCGGAAAAAATTGATCGTCAAGATGAACAGGAAATTGAAAATCCATTCTTATAAGCAGTCCCATGTTCCACATGGAACAAAAAAAAAGCTCACCGATGTGAGCTTTTTTATGGTCAGAAGTTTTAGTCTTTTTCACGGGCCACCACTTTATAAATGAGTGCACCCAGAATTGCACCAAAAATAGGGGCTACCCAGAATAGCCAAAGTTGGCTTAAAGCCGCAGTTTGCGCAAAAAAGGCCACACCGGTACTACGTCGAGGTATTGGTGACTGGAATACTGATTAAATGAATCAGGGTTAAAGCCAAACCAACAGCCATTGGTGCAAAAACTGCCGGTGCACGTTGATCCGTAGAACCCATAATCACAATCAGGAAAAATGCAGTCAATACAATTTCAATGATCAGTGCCGAAGTCATGGAATAGTGCCCAGGCGATAACTCGGCAAAACCATTGCTGGAAAAGCCTGCTGTACCGGAAAAACCGGCCTGAACCTGTATGATCAGATACAATACCAGCCCAGCTAAAGACGCGCCGATCACTTGAGAAATAATATAAGGAATCAGGTGTTTGGCATCAAAACGACCACCGAACCATAAGCCTACACTCACTGCAGGGTTGAAATGACCCCTTGAAATATGACCTAAGGCATACACTCCTGTCAGGCCGAAAGCCAAGGACACACCGGCAAAGCCAATGCCCAAGTCAGGAAAGGTTGCTGCAAGTACGGCACTGCTGCAACCACCAAAGACTAACTAGAATGTTCCAATCAATTCGGCAAGATATCTATTATTCATTTTATTCTCCAGATGCTGCTATTTATTTTTTTTAATCATTCAGTATATTTTATATTTATTGAGAAATTACTTGTTTCTTAATCACAATATGATGAACAGACATGACATTCACATGGCCATCTGGATCCAGCTTTATGCATATTGTTGTTGTCGCCATTGTTGCGGTGTCATGCTTGTCCACTGCTTAAACGCACGCTGGAAGACACTTTGCTCGGAATAGCCGAGCAATAAGGCAATTTCTTGCAGGCTGAGATGTCGGTCTTTTAAATATTGCTCCGCCAATAAATGTCGTACTTCTTGCATGCGTTGCTGATAGGTGGTGTCTTGTTGTTGCAAATGGCGTTGCAGTTGGCGTACCGACATATGTAACTGTTTGGCAATAGGTTCGATTTGATACTGGTTTTTTTGCAGCCCGATGAGAATGGCTTTTTGCAGACGATGATCGAGCTGGGTGGAATTGGGAAGCTTATCTAATAGGGCATGGGCTTGTTGCATCAGCAAATGCTGCAAGGTCTGATCCCCTTGACGTATAGGTTTAGTCAGCTGATGAATGGGTGCAATAATTTGGGCCTTAGGCTGGGAAAACAGGACTTTGCAATTGAAGTATTGTTCATAGATGGCCACATTTTTGGGTGCAGGATGAATAAAGTGCACTTCATGTATATGAATATCTTTAAATTCCAGAAAATGTTTTAAAAATTGCACCATCAGGGCAATGGCATTTTCCTGGGTAATTTGCGTGGTCAAATGAAAGGGGATGTATCCCCAGCCAAGCGCAAGATATCCATCCTGTATATTGAGCTCTAAGGAACTACCATCATAGATCAGTCGATGAAAATCATGATAACGGTATAAGGCTTCCCCCAAAGTGTTGCAGGACAGGGCGATATAGGCAATGATGCCTAAATGTTTAGGCTGGACATGTTCGGCAATATCCAGGCCTAATGCCGGAATTTGCAGATGTTGATCTATATCTGTTAGCAAATCACGCCAGAGACAGAAGTCAAAACGTTCCAGATTCTGAACTTGTTCAAGTTTTTCAGAAATAGCTAAGCCTTTGGCCTGACTATAGGCATAAATTAAATGTCCAAGTCCACCATATACGGAGCCTGTGTAGTCTTTAGAATGTGGCATATTGATCTTTTTATTATCGTAATTTGTCAATTAAATATTATTTTATAGTTAGCATTTTGCACATTTTATGATCTATATTCAATATGGAATAAGGAGAAAATAGATATGTGGAAAGGTTTTTTGGTTGGGCTGGTGGTGGCTAACGGTTTTGAATGGGTGGCACACAAATATATTTTGCATGGTACACATCGCAGTGGAAAGCCTCGTTATAGCCCTGTGCCCGACAGCATGAAGTCCCATTGGGAACATCATCGTGAAGTCAGAAAAACGGCATTTCATGACCATGGCTATGTCGAAGGTCTTGCAAATTGGCGCACTAAAAATGAAATTGCCTCCTTAGCAGTAGTTGCTGGCGTGTTTGGTACACTATTTTATCCTGTATCCAAAGGCATGGCACTGTCTACGGTATATAGCGCCTGTAATTATTATTATATTCACCGCCGTGCCCATTTAGAGCCAGAATGGGCCATGAAAAAAATTCCCTGGCATTATGATCATCATATGAATTCCAATCAGGATGCCAACTGGTGTGTGACCAAACCTTGGTTTGATTACATTCTGGGAACTCGGGTTATTTCATCGCCAGAATTGCAGGAGAAAAATCCATTAGGAATCCAGCTTCCCGGCACAGTTTCAAATCTGTTGAACGGCATAACTGATCGCTATTTTCCGGCAAAATGGGTAGAAAAACAGGAGAAATGATTATTTTCTCAGAATGGATTGTCATTTTTATTGTTCAGGAAGATATCGCGATAAAATAGCCAGAAGTCACGACTACTGAGATCTTGTCGTAATTTGTCAATATTTTCGGCATTAATGGTCAATGTTTTTGTTACTTTTTTGTTATATATTTGTTTTCGAAATCAGGTTGGCCTAGTTAACTTGACGAGTCACTGTATATGTCATTTTATTGTTTTTACTTTTCAAGAAACCGCGCTGTAGTTTTCTTGGTTTATAGGGAGTCTTCAAGACTCCTTTTTTTTATCTGCAATTTTTGTGCAGGCTTGATTTCAGAGCTGATCTATAAATAAAAAAAGAGTGGGGAACCACTCTTTTTGAGATTAGCAAGTATCATCTAGAGACGCATTTCAATCCCTTGTGCTGCAAGATATTGTTTTGCTTCCGGAATGGTGTATTGGCCAAAGTGGAAAATAGAGGCTGCCAGTACCGCATCGGCACCACCCTTGAGAATACCGTCAGCCAAATGCTGCAAGTTACCTACACCACCAGAAGCAATGGTTGGAATGGTCACACGGTCATTGATGTTACGCATTAATGCCAGGTCATAACCGGCTTTGGTGCCATCGGCATCCATAGACGTAATTAAAAGTTCGCCCGCACCGTAATTGGCCATTTTCACTGCCCATTCAATGGCATCAATCCCGGTTGGTTTACGGCCACCATGAGTGAAAATTTCCCATTTGTTGTCACCGGTTTTCTTGGCATCAATCGCGACCACAATACATTGGGCGCCAAAGCGTTGCGAAGCTTCCTGAACAAATTCCGGGTTAAATACCGCAGCAGAGTTGATACTGACTTTATCGGCACCGGCATTCAGCAACAGGCGGATATCTTCAACTTTACGTACCCCGCCACCTACAGTTAAAGGTACAAATACGCTTTCTGCCATGCGTTCAACGGTACGGTAAGTAGTATCACGGCCGCTTGAGGTTGCGGTAATGTCCAGGAAGGTAATTTCATCGGCACCTTGTTCGTTATAACGGCGAGCCACTTCAACCGGGTCGCCTGCATCACGAATATCAAGGAACTGTACACCTTTCACAACTCGACCATTATCTACGTCAAGGCAAGGAATAATACGTTTAGCAAGCATAATTTTTTCCAAAAATAACAGCCGATTATGAAACTTCGCCACGAAGGTGCTACACCTTGGTAGTTGTAGAAGGTATTCTATCAAAATTATGTAAGTTTTTTCGCAGGTTTTCTATGTCGGTTTATACCACTTTGACTTTACAGGAAGTTCAGGCTTTTGCAGCACCTTATGGATTAGAGGTGATTGAGCTGATTCCGATTCAAGGAGGTATTCAGAATACAAACTATTTTTTAGTCTGTGAAAATGCAAAGCAGTATGTGCTGACCGTATTTGAAGAAATGGATGAACAAGGGGCAGCGGAGTTGGTTCCGGTACTTGAGCATTTGGGTAAACAGGGTCTGGCTGTTCCAGTACCGCTGAATTATGCGGGCAAGGCCATTCATACTTTAAAAGAGAAACCTGCGCAGATTGCGCCACGCATGCTGGGTAAACATCCCATGCCGGCAACGTTGGAACAGGCACAGGCGATTGCCGTTGCTCAGGCGAAAATCCATATTGCCTTACAGGATTTCCCTTTGGAACGTGCCGAGTATCGTAACCATGATTACTGGTTGCAAGTGGCTAAGGAATTAAAATCCACTTTGAATCCGGCAGATTCTATTCTACTTAGTGAAGTGCTGGGGTTATATGAAGCGCTTACGGCAGTATATCTAAACCGTCCGAAAGGCTTTATTCATTCCGATTTGTTCCGTGACAATACCTTGTTTGAAGGCAACGAATTGAAAGGAATCCTGGATTTTTACGAACTCAACAAAGATGAATTCCTTTTTGATATTGCCATTACCTTAAATGACTTCTGTACCGAATATCCTGAAGTTCATTTAAATGAAGCGAAAGCCCAAGCCTTTTTAGAAGCCTATGAAACGGTGCGCCCCCTGACTCAGGATGAAAAATCCTGTCTGGAAATTTATCTGGCCATGGCGGCAGCACGGTTTTGGCTGATGCGTTTACAAGTCGCACAAAAAAATGCACAACAAGGACGTACAGGAGATGATATTCTTCAGAAAAATCCTTTGGAAATGCGTAATATGCTGGTAGAACGACTAAAATTTGTGACGGCTTGATATAGGATATAAAAATGCGTGATCAGGGGCGATTAGTCGAATGGTTTGATGAAAAAGGCTATGGTTTTATTCAGCCCAATGATGCCTCGAAAGATCGCGTGTTTTTACATATCAAGGATTTTGCCCGTCAAGGGCCCCGTCCGATTGTGGGTTGTGCGCTTGAATATACGGTATTGCTGGATGGAGATGGACGTTATCGTGCCCAGCAGGTGACTTATCTTAAAGCGTCACAGACCAAAAAGAATGTGAGCAAGCCAAAGATCTCCAAGCAACCGGCACAAAAATTAAAACCGATGCAAATTGCCTGTATCGGTTATATTTTGGCTCTGGCCGTGTTTACCATAGCGGGTTTATTAAGTGGCATGGTGCTGTTATTTATTAGCGTGATTAATGCCATCACTTACTGGATGTACGCTCAAGATAAAGAAGCTGCCTTGCAAGGTAATCGCCGCGTACCCGAGCAAACCCTGCATCTGTTATCTTTTCTGGGAGGCTGGCCTACTGCATGGCTGGCTCAGGAAAAACTGCGCCATAAAACACAAAAACAACCCTTTAGAAAGATTTATTTTTGTACTATAGCCTTGAACATACTTTTGATTTTATGGCTGATTTCTCCTTTCAATGTGCTGAAATTTTAAGGAGAACCTTCCCTTTATAAGGCATGACAATGAATTATTCTATAGATCAAGATCCCAATCGTACGCTCACTTTAATTCTTTATATCCTGTACATTATTGCCATTTTTACGGGGGGCTTATTGGCCGTTGTTGCTCTGATCATTAACTATATAAAGCGCAATGAGGTACGGGGCTCCATTTTTGAAAGTCATTTTAGCTGGCAAATCCGATCCTTCTGGTGGTATCTGTTTTGGAACCTGATTGCCTTTATTCCTTTTATTTTCCTGTTTTTCACGGGTGAAAACATGGATGTATTTACTGGGGTTGCCTTAGGCGCAAGTGCATTTTGTCTGCTGGTAATTGGCATTTCTTGGATCTGGATTGTGTATCGTGCTATTCGCGGTATTATTTGTCTGAATGACAATCAGCCTATGTATCAATAACAACGGATCTAAAAAAATGAAGGTGGTAATAGCCACCTTTTTTATGCGCTATAATGAATCATCTGTTTAAACAGATGCATTAATTTAATTCTTTTGTAAAAAATCAGTTTACCTTTTTAATTTTTATAGCATACTTTTTTAGTTAAGTTACTTTACTTTTTTAATATTTAAAATTTACTTTTTTATTTTAATAAGTTTACTTTTTTAATATTTATAATTTACATTTTTAATAAAATTAATATACATTAATGTACAGTTATTTATATAAGTTTAATTTCTATTTTTTTATTTAAATTTAGCCTGGTTTTAGGCTTAAGAATAAAACCGACCGCGACGGCGGCGTAGTCCTAAAACATGAATTGCACGCACCAAAACTGCATAAGAAACTGCATAGCCAAAACGTTGCTCAAATAATGTTACAAGGTCGCTAATATTCTTAAATTTTGTATTTTTTACAAATACTTGAAATTCATTCCAGTCTTTAATATGACTCGGTGCGCCGCGGTTTTTTGCCGGTTTTGGTAGTAAGTCTCCGGTTTCTTCTTCCAGCTTGATCCACGCATCCAGCGTCACACGAGAAATGTTGAATTCTTTGCATACTGCAACTTTGTAATCAGTTTTTTTATACATTTGAATGGCTGATTTTCGAGTTTCTAAACTGTACTTTGGCATTTACTCGCGCCTGAATTAAATATTTATTTTTTATTATATGGCATAGTCGTTGCAAATGAACAAATAACTCAAATAAATAATGTTCAGGTGACAGCTATGGAGAAAACACAAGTCTCTTTCAAAAAAATGTCGTTATGGCAAGTCGTCATCCTTGGTGTGGCTTATATGACCCCAATGGTGGTGTTTGATACTTTTGGTATTGTGTCCGGAATCACCGATGGCCGGGTACCCTTGGCTTATATTTTTGCTTTGGTGGCGATGCTGCTGACTGCATTTAGCTATGCACGCTTTAGCCGGCAAACTGAAAAACCCGGTTCTGCCTATACCTACACCGCGGAATCTTGTGGAGCCAAAGCTGGCTTCTTTGTGGGCTGGTGTTCCTTGCTCGACTACATCTTGCTGCCTTTAGTGAATGCCTTGTTGGCCGGGATTTATCTGGAAGCGGTTATTCCCAGCGTACCTTACTGGATGTGGGTCACGCTGTTTGCAGGCCTGGTCACACTCATTAACTGTTTCCGCATTAATTTCCTTGCCAATCTCAGTCTGGTCTTTGTGGTCGCACCTTTATTGCTGATGGTGCTATTCATCTATCTGGTGATTCGCGGTGTAGGTGAGGGACAAGGGTATGAGCACGTGTTGACTCTTGCGCCATTATTTAATGGTGACAGCTCCATCCTGCCCTTGATTGCAGGGGCATCCATTCTGTGCTTTTCATTCCTGGGCTTTGATGCGGTGACCACCATGTCGCATGAAACTCGAGATCCGAAACGAACCATTCCACGTGCGGTGATGCTCACTACACTGGCAGGCGGCATCATTTTCCTGACTGCATCCTGGTTTATTCAACTCTATTTTCCAAGCAATGTCCGTTTTAACAACCCGGATGAAGCCTTGCCTGAAATTGTGCTGTATGTCGGTGGAGCATTGTTCCAGTCGGTATTTCTGTGTGCACAAATTATGAATACCTTCGCTTCAGGTCTGGCAACCCATGCCAGTGCATCCCGTCTGATTCATATTATGGGTAAAGATGGTATTTTTCATAGAGAAACTTTTGGGCAAGTTCACAGCAAATTAGGTACACCGCTTTATGCAGTACTCTTGGTTGGTTTGATTTCCCTGACTGCCATCGCCCTTGACCTGGCAACTGTGGTGAGCATGATTAGCTTCGGGGCTTTGATTGCCTTTACAGCAGTCAATTTTTCAGTTTTCGTCAAATTTTATGTCCGTGACCAGCAACGCCACGGGATGAAAAATATCTTTTTGAACCTGATTTTACCGTTTATTTCGGTCGGCGTGATCATGTGTTTATGGTTCAACCTGGAGCGTTCAGCACTGTTGTTTGGTTGTGGCTGGCTGTCTGTCGGGATTGTGATCTTCCTGTACAAAAAACTGAAAAAGCAAACCATTGTGATTGGCAACGCCTACTAAAAGATTGCCGCAAATTTTGAAATGAATTGAAGATGGGAAGAATGAACATGAATATACAAAAGCCAGTATTTTTAAATGATGTAGAGTTTAAAGCCAGCGTAAACCAACAAAGTGGCAAGGAATGGAACTGGGTTAATCCAAAGCATGGTGCATTTGGGCATCCTGCGAATTACTATGAAAGTTCACTGGAACAATGGCACCAGTTTGATGCCTTGAGTGCCGATATTGAATGTGATGTGGTGGTAATTGGTGGCGGCTTGCTGGGGGCATCAACCGCTTTGCATCTGGCAGAACAGGGCGTGGAGACGGTTCTGGTCGAGAAAAACCGGATTGGCAGTGCGGCTTCTGGAAGAAATGGCGGGCAATTGACTCCTGGTTTGGCACGTTGGGAAGCGGCAGAAATGATTGAACATTTCAGTTATGCAGATGCCAAAAAACTCTGGCACTTTACCTCAACCGAAGCCATGGCTTTAATTGATTCGATTGCATATCAATACGATCTGGACTTGCAGCGTAAACGTGGACATATCACCGCTGCCGTACATGAAGGGCATCTGGTCGGTTTAACTCAAGGTGCCGATGCACGCAAGTTTTTGGGTGAGGCCCATACTCAAGTGGTGGGCAAGCATGAGCTGAAAGAACACATTGCCTCTGACAATTATTGTGGTGGTTTGCTGGATGCTCTGGGTGGACATATTCATCCCCTGGCTTTAAACAGGGGGTTGGCTTATGGTTTCTGTAAAAATGGCGGCAAAGTCTATGAGCAAACTGAAGTCACTGCAGTAGAAGAACGGGAAGATGGTATTTATGTGACCACCACCAGTGGCGTGATCAAAGCCCGTAAAAGTGTGGTGATGGGGGTGCATCATGCCTCCTTTAAGTTGCTGCAAAAGAATAATCAGACCACGATTCCGTTCTATACCTATGTCTGTACCACAGCTCCATTAGAAGTTGATTTAAAAGAATTATTACCAACAGATGCGCCGGTATATGACACACAATTCCAGATCGACTATTACCGTGGTGTATCTCAAAACCGCCTATTGTTTGGTGGTGAGGGGACAGGCTCATGCTGGAATCCTGAAAAAACCCATCAGTATTTATTGGGCCGGATTCAACATGTGTTTCCGCAATTAAAAAGTGTCGAGCTGGATTTTGTCTGGAGTGGAACCACTGACCTGACCATGAATGGTGCAGCAGATAGCCGCAAGTTTGGCAACAGATTCCCAATTTATGCGGTACAGGGTTGGAGCGGCCATGGCGTAGCGCAAACGGTACGTATCGGTAAGGCAATTGCGGATGATTTCTGTGGCAAAGCGGATGACTTCAATATGCTGACTCGTATTCATCATCAGGACATTCTGTTTGGTCGTGCACTGGCACCCGTGGTCATTCCGGTAGCAAAAAGCGCCTATGGGCTGGGTGCATTGATTAATCCGGGGAAGATGGTGTCGTTTTAAATATCTTTCCTTCAACAAAAACCGAGAAGGATTCTTCCTCTTCCTGTGGGAGAGGATTCAGGAGAGAGCAACAATGTGCAGTGAAAAATTCGAATTTCTCATGGTCTTGAAATTAATCTGTCCTAACAGCTCCTGGAAGGTGAGGAATTTTCTTTAGAGAAATATTAGGAGAAAGAGATCTTTTAAGGATTCACTTCTTTATTTTTCTTCAAAAACTTCGGTTTCCACTCACTGACAATCACTCCTAAAACCACCAACACTCCACCAAGGATGGCCAGTAAGGGCAAACGCTCACCCGCGATCCGGCCAATCAGGGCTGCCCAAACTGGTTCTCCCGAGTAGATAATCGCTGCTTGAGATGGATCAACTTCGCGTTGCGCCCAGTTCATCACCAGTTGAATGACGGCACTGGCAAAACCTAAGCCAATTAAAATGATCACCAGCGGCCAGGAAAACACCGGATTCCAGCTTTCACCCGCCAAAGGCATCATGCAAAAAGCAAAAATCGAGGCAAAGCCGAGTTGAATCACGGTGACACGACGGATATTGACTTTAGCAGCAAAAAAACCAATCAGAATAATTTCCATGGCAATAGCAATTGAACCGAGAATGGTGATCATTTGTCCAAAGTTCAGTTGTACTTGCCCAAGGCCATTGCCGGTTAAAAAGACCAGACCTAAAAAGGCCAGCACTGTGCCACACCAGGTCATGAATTGCGGGGTTTTACGGAACAGTAACCATAAAAGAATCGGCACAAGAGGTACATAAAGCGCCGTTAAAAAGGCCGATTCACTGCTGCTGATGCTTTGCAGTCCAATAGTTTGCGTGCCATAACCCAAGGCAATCACCAGACCAATCAAAGCTCCTGCTGTGATTTCCTTGAGTTGGATTCCACTTAAATCTTTCCAGGAAAAAAGACCCACGAACAGCATGGCTGCGGCAAAACGACAGCCGACAAAAAACATCGGACTGGCAAAATTTAAACCGTATTGCACGGTGATAAATGAGCCGCCCCAAATTATGGTAATTAAAATTAAGGCAAGCTGCGGAGTTTTGGTTTTAAACCAGGAAGGGGCGTTTGACATGTCTATACAGCGAAGAAATTTATTGAAATAAAAAAGAGGTCCGAAGACCTCTTAAGAATGGATCGACATATTAAATGGATTGATCATCCCAAAGTGATTGCGCTTCACGAAGATTCAGTGTGCCTTCATAGATTGCACGACCAGTAATCGCACCTAAAATGCCCGGCTGGCCTTTTAATTTACGAACGTCATCAAGATTGGTTACACCGCCAGAAGCAATTACAGGCAAACCTGAATAGGTTGCAAGATTAACGGTCTGTTCGATGTTTACACCTTGCATCATACCGTCACGTGCGATGTCGGTATAGACAATGCTCGATACACCGGCATCAGCAAAACGTTTAGCAAGATCAGTCGCTTTTACGTCAGTGACATTTGCCCAGCCATCGGTTGCCACCATGCCATTCATGGCATCGATACCCACAATAATGTGACCCGCGAATTTCTTGCAGGCTTCTTCAACAAATTCAGGATCTTGAACTGCTTTAGTACCAATAATCACGAAAGATACGCCAGCATCCAAGTAGTGTTCAATGGTTTCTAGCGAGCGAATACCACCGCCAATTTGAATGGGTAGCTCTGGTTGCGCTTTAGCAATGGCTTCAACCACAGGTTTGTGAATTGGTGTACCTGCGAAAGCACCGTTTAAATCCACCAGATGTAAGCGGCGTGCGCCTTCATTGACCCAATGCTGTGCAGTTGCAACCGGATCGTCAGAAAATACGGTATCGTCTTCCATACGGCCTTGTTTTAAACGGACACATTTGCCATCTTTCAGGTCAATTGCAGGGATGATCAGCATGCTTTCGCTCCTTGCCAAATCTTATTGAATTCATTGTGTTCCATCTTAACAAAGTATTGGCAAATCTCTAAGCATCAGTTACAGCTTTTATTTTGTTCGGGCGAATGCGTAATTTTAATGAGGTATTGGGAATATGTTTCGGGATTAAGCCCAAGCGCAGTAACTCTTCAAACACCAAAACCGGCGCATAGGCATCGGCAGCCGCATATTCAATTTGATGGTGAGTCAGGATTTTTCTTGCCCAGTTCGAGGTACTTATTTTTTTACTTTTTGGAAAATTGACCTGAAACAACAGTGCCATGGCATTTTTTAGCCCCATGGGATTGGAAAAGCCGAAGGCTGAAAAGCATTTCGACAGTTCAATGACACTATTCAGTTCGATGCCTTTTTTACGGAATAGATGGGCATCATTTTTTAAGCCAAAGCCAACTTTAATCTGATCGCGATTTTCAAAAATGGGTTTTAAAAACGCTAATATTTGTGGATTAATCTGGAACAAATAGGCTTTATCGGCACTGGCCAATTGAATTAAATGCGGACCAGTGGAAACTTCACCTTTTTCAAAGGTCGGTTTGGATTCGCTGTCGAAACCCAGAACAGCACAGTGTTTTAATTCTGCTTCCAAAGCATGACACTGTTCCAGGCTGTGAATGACCTGAATCTGTGTTGATGGAAGATTCTGAAATAAAGGGAAGGCCTGAATTTGTTCTTTGCTGGGCAGGATTTGAAGCAGCGACTCTTCCATAACAATTGATAGCGTGGTTTATTGTCATTCAGCTTAATTGTTTTTCAAATTTTAGGCAAAAATAAAGCCTGCATATTGCAGGCTTTAGTCATGTATAGCGGAAGCTATGAGTGGTTTTGCTCTGCTTGCTGCTGTATTTCTATTTGCGCTTGATGTGCGCGCTGTACATAGTCTTGATAAGCAGGGATAGCGATTGCAGCTAAAATACCGATTGGGAAAACCAGTACATAGAACCAGGCTAAAACTTTTTCCCAGGTTTCTGTGGTACGTGGTAGACCAAACTGGTTTTCATGTTCATCACCTTTGGCAAAGGTTAAATACACGGCTAAACCCAAATTGACCAATGGTATGAGCATCAGCAAAGACAACCAGCCACTTTGGTTCAGGTCATGCAGGCGACGAATCGCAAAAATAAAAGAGAAATAGATCATCGCAATATAGACAATGCCTAACAGCAACATGGGGAAAATTGACATGCCTTGACCGGGTTCTGGTGCAAAACCGGGAAGCAGGATGGCGCTCAGAATGCCCAGTGTCATCACCGCTAACAATAGCAGACCATTCCAGCCCAAATAGGATAAGCGCCCAAAACGGCCGGCTGCGTTTAGTGCGGAGTCTTTTGTTGTATCAATCATTATTATTTTCCTATATTTTTTAAATAAATATGTTGAATATTTGGTCAAAGCATAAGCATTTTTTAGCAAAAAACAAAGGAAAAAATCCCGAATAAATAAAAAGCCCACCGAAGTGAGCTTTTTTAAACTGACTGCAATGAGTTTAGATCTTCCATTCCACAAAGTTTTTCAGCAACTGTAGACCAGCGGTATGGCTCTTTTCAGGGTGGAACTGTGTTGCAAACAGGTTCTCTTTATGCAGCGCCGTGCAGAATTCTAAACCATAGTCACAAGTGGCAGCCACAATGCTTTTATCTTGAGGTTCGACATAGAAGCTATGCACGAAATAGAAACGTGCATCCTGTTCAATGTCTTTCCACATTGGATGACTTGGATCAGCCTGATGCACCTGGTTCCAGCCCATGTGCGGCACTTTTAAGCCTGCCATATCCGGAAAACGCTTTACTTCACCTGCAAAAATACCCAGCGCATCTGAACCGCCATTTTCTTCAGAGTGCTGCATCAACGCCTGCATGCCGACACAGATCGCAAGAACAGGTTTGTTGAATACGGCATGGCGTACCACTTCATCAATACCCGCTTCATGCATGCCTTGCATACAGTCACGCATTGCGCCTACACCGGGAAATACGATTTTATCGGCTTGGGCAATCAGCTTGGGATCATTGGTCACATCTACAGTTGCGCCAACATGTTCCAGGGCTTTGGCTGCAGAGTGTAAATTTCCCATGCCATAGTCAAGAAGGGCAATACGGGTCATTACAAAGTACCTTTGGTTGAAGCAACAGTGTTTTCTGCACGTGGATCGATTTCACATGCCATACGCAGCGCGCGTGCAAATGCTTTAAACACGCTTTCGATTTGGTGATGGCTGTTTTTGCCTTTCAGGTTGTCAATGTGCAGCGTCATTAAGGCGTGATTTACAAAACCTTGGAAAAATTCAGAGAATAAATCTACATCAAAACGACCAATCATCGAACGTGTAAATGGAATATCCATAAACAGACCTGGACGACCTGATAAATCGACTACTACACGACTTAAAGACTCATCTAGTGGTGCATAAAAATGACCATAGCGTTTTAAGCCTTTTTTGTCACCCAGGGCTTGGGCAAATGCTTGTCCAAGTGTGATCCCGCAGTCTTCTACGGTATGATGATCATCGATATCCAGGTCACCATCACAATGAATATCAATGTCAAATAAGCCATGTCGCTTGATTTGATCAATCATATGATCTAAAAATGGAACACCTGTGTTGAGAGTGCCTTGACCTGTACCATCAAGATTCACACGAACTCGGATTTTGGTTTCGTTAGTGTTTCTTACCACTTCACTGATACGTTGCGTCATAGACACGTTCCTCAAAAACGTCAAAAATGATGATGTAAAATGTTTTTTCGCGGGTGACGAAGTCCCCGCATATTAGATTGCTCAGGAGGGTTAATCAATGCCTATTACCGTACATGCTTATACTTCACTAGAAAATGACGAAGTGCGCAGCCAGCTTGAGCGACTGTATGACACCAGCCCGGAATTTGGTGACGGGCAGGATGCCATTGAACAACTAGAGCAAAACTTGGCTCAGTATACCTTAGTTTATATAGCAGAATTTAATACAAAATTGATTGGGGCGATTTGGTGTACCGGGCAGGGCGAAAGCCGGGTACTGGAAAATATTGTGGTACATCCGGCCAACCGTGGACGCGGGGTTGCAGAACGCCTGGTCAGTGAAGTGTGCCGGATGGAAGAAGAAAAAGGCGTGAAGACATTTGAACCGGGCTGTGGAGCAATTCATCGTTGTCTGGCTCATCTGGAAAAAATCTAAACCCGCCTGGCAAATAAAAAAGCAGCCTTGAGGCTGCTTTTTTATGAGGAAAAATATCGATGCCACTTAATAATGATTTGAGTTTTAAATAAAAAATAAGCAAATAAACGCCAAATTGCTGTAAAAATAAACGTTTGCTTTAAAAAGCCCAAAACTTGCTTGACTGAAAAACACTTAAACTGTTTAATACGCGGCATCGGCGTGATAGCTCAGTAGGTAGAGCAACGGATTGAAAATCCGTGTGTCCCCAGTTCGATCCTGGGTCTCGCCACCATATTTAAAATCTATTTTAAGATTTCAATCCCTGATCCCATCAGGGATTTTTTTTGGGTAAAAAATATTCGATCAAATAAAAATGTGATGAATTATATTGACTATTGATGACAGATACGGCTTAATACACGGCATTGGCGTGATAGCTCAGTAGGTAGAGCAACGGATTGAAAATCCGTGTGTCCCCAGTTCGATCCTGGGTCTCGCCACCATATTCAAAAAATCCTCAAACATTGTTTGGGGATTTTTTTTGCCTGTCTGTTGGGTATAAGTTTTATATCTGCATGCAAGCTGCGATAAAACACGAATAAGAATCGAATATCGTTCATAATTGTGGAGTTTTGAAACACCGTTTATCTGAGTCAATGTGAGCAAAAACGGAATTTCATGTAGGCTATAACTTATAAAGTTGCAGTTAGAAACATTTTCCTTGCATGGTGTGAAGCTGCATTGCCTTGAAATTACGTTACGAGTCAAGCTTATGAATCTTCTAAAAATCTCTGCGTTGGTGTTGATATTCGGTGGTACAGAAAGCATGATGGCCCATGCGGATGAAACTGTGACCTTGCCGACCCTGCAAGTGTTGGCTGAGCCAGAATTACGTAAAGAAACAGGGATTGTGCCGTATCAGAATGATGAGATGAATCGCCGTGCTTTACAGCATCAAATAATTCGTAATTCACGTGAAGCTCAAAACTTTATGATAGACAGTCATGTGGTTGCCAATCTTGAAATTCAGCCCTTACAATCACAGCCAGACCTCAATTCCTTACCTCCCTTACTTCAACAACATGTATTGAATATTGCTCAGGGTTTACAGTCGAGTGATCCTACGCAAGGCTTGTATATTATGTTGCAACCCTTTGGCATAGACCGTAGCAACAGTATGCAGCCCCTCGAACGTGGTCATCTACAGATCAACCTGAACAATATCAATATTGGTACGCTTGAACGTTCTGTGAATAATCCTCCTGTACCTGTGGTACCGACACCGAAAATGCAATAATTTTCTCGCTTTACATTTCCACAGGTTGAGGATTTCTTTCTTATAGAATCAAAGCAATAACTATTGGAGACTCTACAATGAAAAGAATCGCGCTCCCCGTATTCACTTTTTTATCGGTATTAGTCACGGCTTGTGGTGGTAGTGGATTTGAAGATCACTTCAACTCTTCTTTTGAGAAAACCTTTACCTTTGGTACGCAAACTTTTATTTGCCGCAGTGAAAAAGCGGCCAATGCCTGTGGTGGCGCAAATCAGGACTGTTCAGCCTGTGAGCTGGAATCACCTTCTTCAGTTGTTATTACTCAGCTATGTGCTCAACCTGGAGCAAATATCCATCAAGTGACAGTAAATGGCTGTGTGGCAAGACTGACCAATGATACCCAAACCGGACTTTGTACTTCGGAGGGATTAAGACTGCTTTCAGGAACCAATTTGACCAGGCAGCAAGTCGCTGCAGGGGCATTATTTCCTACAGGTAGCTTGAATATCACAGTCGGAAACCTGACTGAAACCATTAGCTGCAACTAAGTCGTGTATTTAAGCCGCATGAAATTTGTGATGCCGCTGCTGATTGGCATGCTGTGTTTTGGATTGGGCTATTTTGTTGCCCCATCCAGGCCTGAATCTGAACCATCTGTTCCTGAGCATACTCAGGATATGGCTGTGGAAAATTTTATCCAGACCATTCAGCAAAACACGCAAGCGCAACCTGACAATCATCGGGTATTGCAGCAACAGCTGAAAAAACAGAAAACCCAACTCAATAGTATTATCGATCAGGCCACACCCGAGCAGATCGATAAATATCTGTCGCAGGCTTTTCCGGACTATGATTTATCTACTATCCACAACAAGCGCGAGTTTGCCAAACGTCTGGTCGGTGAATTTGTCGATGCAAAAAATGATCCGAATGAGGCCATGACCGGTCAGGCCAACGTCACGGCGCAGCAACAATATATAGCCAATAACGTGCTGCCGAGACAGATTTATGCCGGACAGCAGCTTTTTGCCCATTTTGATACTTTAGGAAAAACGCCGAATAACCAGCAGGTTTTTGTTCGCTGGAGCAACCAGGCTACCGGTGAAGTGCTGTTTTTTATGCCTCAGCGCATCAGTGCCAATCGGGAACAAAACTGGGTCAGTTTTAATCCAGCAAAAGGCTGGAAAGTGGGTACATACGATGTTAAATATTATCAATTGAACGATCAGCTGGTGCCCATTGCCCAGACCAGTTTTAGAATCGATCAGATTATTGATTAAACTGATAAAAATATTTGAGCATCGTTAAATGAAAGATCTTTTTTCCAGCAATAGTTTGCGCTATAAGCAGGCCCGTCCGAGCTATTCCATTCAAATTGTCAAAGAAATTTTACGTCATGTACCAGAACGAACTTTTGCCTGGGATTGCGGCGCGGGCTCAGGTCAGTTTACCCAGCTTCTGGCTCCATATTTCGAGCATGTGCTGGCTACAGATATTAGCGAGGCTCAGTTACAACAAGCGCCTTATTTTGAAAATGTCAGCTATCAGGTACAAGCGGCAGAGCAGACCACCATTCCAGAGCAGTCCCTCGATTTGGTGACGGTGGCACAAGCGATTCACTGGTTTGACTTCGATGCATTTTATAAAGAAGTCAAACGGGTGCTTAAACCGCAAGGGATTTTTGCTGCCATTGGTTATGGCCTGATTGAGGTGCAGGATGCTGCGATTAACAGTTTGGTTCAACAGCTGTACTTTGAAACTCTAAACGGCTATTGGGATGCTGAGCGCCGTTATATTGATGAGTTGTATCAAAGCATTCCGTTTCCTTTTAATGAACAGGTTGTACCAGAGATGCATTTGCAATATCAATGGTCACCACAGCAACTGTTGAGCTATTTAAAAACATGGTCAGCGCTCAAGCATTACCAAGAAAAACACCATCATGACCCGCTTCAACTCATTTCAAACGCTTTACAAGCTGTGCCTGAAAACTTAGATGTAACATTTCCTGTACTTTTACGCGTTGGAATACGAGAAAAATAAAGATTATGACGGAATTTTTATGTCAGCGGGGCAGTAAAGCAGGAGAAGATAAAAATCTGATTTATAGAAACATGATCCAGCGTAGAGCTTTTTTATCGAAGCAGGTCTGATGTTTTTTAAGCGGTGAAATGGGCAGCTTTTTTAACGAAAGTTAGAATGTCCCGCAAGACCACTAGTCAGGGCTAACTGGCTGAAAGGCGTATACGCTATACAATTACAGGTGTCGACGGTTGTTTGTTTACTTCAATTCATTGTTGAGTAGAACTGCCATGAACCTGCTAAAAAATTTGTCCTGCGCAATCGTAGCGATTGCCGGAAGTTTTTCCATTTCATCTACTTTTGCCGATATAGCTGATACACCTGAATTAAGCCCCTTAACGGATTCAGAGTTAAGAGTTGAAGCCGAAATAGTACAGGTCATGTATGATCCACATGATCATCAACGAGAGAAAGCCTTGCAGCACCGGATTATGCAGATCCAGATGGATGCCCAGAATTTTGTCGTAGATCCTACTATTGTGATGACTATAGATCTGGTTCCTGAACCCCCTATGCCAGACATCAACAGCCTGCCATTGCCACTACAGCAATATGTTCTGGCCATTGCCCGAGGTTTGCAATCATCAGACCCACGAGAAGGCTTGTATATTCTGCTTGAGCCTTTTGGAATAAACCGTAATGCCGTAAATGTACAAATCGCTCGAGAGCAAATTTCATTGGGTGTGTTGGAAAATACCTTGCGAAATGAAGCGATCAGGCTTTCACAACAAGAGTTAAGTTCACCGAATAGCAATATACGCTAGTTTTTAATTCAGAATTTCTAAACGGTACTTATGTAAAAAACTTGCTTAAACCATAAAGAAAAAAGCTGCTGAAATAAAAAAAGATGCCAGAAGATGGCATCTTTTTTAGCGCTCATATGCGTTCAGGCAAGATTAAGCAGCAGATTTTTTAAACCAAGAGAAGAATGATTTTTTCTCAGCTTTTACTTCAGTTTTAACAGCATCCGCTTTTTCAGCAACAGCTTGTTTAACTTCAGTCGCTTTTTCTACAGTTGCATCTTTTGCTTCAGTGGTTGTTGCAACAGTCGCATCTTTCACTTCAACCGCTTTTTCTACCACAGCATCTTTCGCAGCTACAGTTTTTTCTACAGTTACATCTTTTGCTTGAGTGGTTTTAGCTACGGCAGTTTTTTTTGCTTGAGCAGTTTTAGTTACTACCGCATCTTTGGCAGCTACAGTTTTATGCGCAGCAGCGTCTTTTGCTTGAACAGTTTTAGCAACAGTCGCTTGTTTTGCGTCAGCAGCTTTTGCGACTACAACATCTTTGGCAGCTACAGTTTTATGCGCAGCAGCATCTTTTGCTTGAACAGTTTTAGCAACGGTTGCTTCTTTTACATTAGCAGCTTTTGCCACTACAGCATCTTTGGCAGCTACTGTTGTATGAGTAGCAGTTTTAGCTACGGCAGCAGTTTTTGTTTGAGTTGCAGCAGTTGTGGTTTTAACAGCAGTCGAAGTTTTTGCAGCATCTGTTTTTACTTGTGCTTTTGCAGCAGCAACTTTAGCGGCTGGAGTTGTTTCTACAGCAGCAGTAGCAGCCATAGCAGATGTAGTACCTGCAACTAAAGCGATCGCTACAGCAGTTTTAATAGTATTCATGTTGGTCACTCAATAGTGAGAATAAAGAGGGTTTTTGTACTGGATATTTTAACGCTCGAGATAGTTACTTTTTTTAATTGATCTGTTCAGATGTGCTTGATTGTATGAATATTCCACTAAATTTACAGAGTGATAACATGATGTTGCAAATGGGTTACACTGCTTTGTAAGTTCTTAGTCCTATCCGGGTTTGATTAAATAGAAATTGATAGTTTTGATGTTTATAATAATTGGATTTTTCTTGGGCTTTACCGGGTAAAACGCTCATGCAGTTGAACACAGGAATCTTATCTTTTCAAACATGACAGTTTTGCAATAGGACTGTCATTTGCCGTTCAAATTCGGTTGCTAGATTAAAACAGTCGCAAAGATCACGACATGAAATCTAGGCAGGTGAGTCATGAAAACCCTACACGTTTTTGATGATATTCAGCATGTATACAGTGAATTTGTTGAAAATAAAAAATACCCGAAACTGGAAAGCCTGAACAATTGGGGTAAAAACCGTTTTTTCTTTAATCAATACTTTAAAATGATTGAAGACTGGCATCATACCGAGCAGATTGTGATTCAGTTTAATCAGCAGTATTACAGTCTGGACACCGGTAGCGCCCCCGACTTTATGGATCAAGAAAAATATATGGAATGGTTGCGCGAACAACTGCTGCATTAAAAAATATTTATCTCGCTTTTTAAAGTTTCCCAAAAGACTGTCCGTATCGGGCAGTTTTTTGCTTTTCTATATGGTTTTTAGTTTGCCTGAATGGCATGTCGCTGGCTTATTTCAATCTGCTGTGGAACGGGCTATGCTAAAAACATAGATCATCAACTGATTGATTTCAGCCCGACCACCGATGCTTTGGAGAGCAGTCTTTTATGCAACAGCTTATGTGTTATAAAGAACTTCCTGTCTGGACACAGCAGAGTATCCCGCAAGGGTTTAAAAATAAGCACAATACCAAAGCTGGGACATGGGCAAAGCTGACGGTATTCAAGGGGGAGCTGCATTTTGCCATGCTGGATGAATCGGGTGCCGTACAGTCTGAGCATGTTTTTAGTCCAGAGCAGCAGCCTCCATTTATTGAACCGCAAGCGTGGCACAAAATTGTTTCTGCCAGTGATGACATTGAATGTCAGCTACAGTTTTATTGTCTGCCACAGGATTACTTCACTAAAAAATATCAGCTTTCAACCACGCACTCGGAAATTCTGGCTGCTACGCCATATTTGCAAGGTGGCCGTGCTTTGGATGTGGGTTGCGGGCAGGGACGTAATGCACTGTATTTAAGTCAGCATGGTTTTGAGGTGAATGCCTGGGATGTCAATGAAAACAGCCTGCAAAAGTTAAGGCAGATTATTCAGGCGGAGCAGATTGATAATATTCTGGTGCAACAGCGTGATTTAAATGCAGACTCAAGTATTAGCGGCCGTTATGACTTTATTTGCTGTACGGTGGTGATGATGTTCTTGCAAGCCCAAACGGTAAAACCTCTGATTGCACAGATGCAACAAGCGACCCAAGTGAATGGCTTTAACCTGATTGTCTGTGCGATGGACAAGGACGACCTTCCGGCACAGCCTGACTTTCCATTTGCCTTTAAGCAAGGGGAGTTAAGTGCGCTTTATGAGAGATGGAACATTGTTAAATACAATGAAAATGTCGGTGAGTTGCATCGGGTAGATGCACAGGGGAACCGGATTAAACAGCATTTTGCAACGTTGTTGGCGCAAAAGTTAGATCTAAGTAAGTGACGGGAAATAAAAGGCTTAGCTAATGATACAGCGAGTAGTAGAATAGATAATTTGCATGCTCTACTACTCGCTATATTTCATTTAGCTGAAAGTTTTTGTACTGCTTTGAATAATGAACTTGCTATTAATTCGTCTTTGTCTCAAATAACGGATTTAAAATTGCATCCACTTGGACAGTATGGTTTTTAGCAGAAAAAATATTACCTTTAAGCATGGCATGTTTATTCCATACAACTTCTTGTTTATCTAAGTCAAAAAGTCGTACCGAATAGTACTGGCCTTCTTTAGGCATATATGTAGTGACA
Source organism: Acinetobacter sp. NS-4 (assembly GCF_037402435.1). Taxonomy (NCBI): domain Bacteria; kingdom Pseudomonadati; phylum Pseudomonadota; class Gammaproteobacteria; order Moraxellales; family Moraxellaceae; genus Acinetobacter; species Acinetobacter sp. NS-4. The sequence continues at coordinate 120,723 of NZ_JBBEUE010000007.1, forward strand.
ATGCCAGCACCAGCCCCCATGGTTGCAAGTGTTACACCAACACTTAAGGCACCCATAGCAAATTTTGATCCTGTAGATGCATGTAAGCCATCAAGTGATGCAATAAAAATATAATTAGACTTAGACCAATCTTTTAAAGTGTTTACTGTTGCTGGTGTCAGTACTGGTTTATCTAAAGTTACTTTTTTATTTCGCGCATTTGCCAAATTCACTTCATCTGATTTAGCTATAAATTGATTAAATGTCAAAACTGCTTCTCGTTGATCAGCACTCATATCTACGTTGTTTTGATTCAAAAGAGGGTAACTGCTTATCGCTACGCGTTTTGTATTTCGATCAGCGAGGAAGTCATATTTTTTTAGCTGTTCTTCTGGCATAGTGCCGCATATAAAAGGAGATGCAGCCCCGCTTACTTGCACACCTTGCTGATTTAATTGTTGAGAGAACGCCCGAATAAACTTTTCACTGGTTAATTGAGATGGTTCGTTCAAAATAAGGTCTTTCCCAAGTTCATTGGTCAGTAAACATGAATTTACTAAAATAGCCACAGGTTTGGCTTTGACCGCAGATTGGGTTTGATTTAGTTGATTACGTACTTCAGTGGAAATTTTTGTAGTCGCGCAACCAGTTAATGCCAAACTAGTAATAAGGGGTAATACAATTTTTTTCATAAATGCTCTTATTTGATTTTGGTGAGTTTGCTTGAGAATTATGCATAAACAATATTAAACTTTAATAAATTTTTATTTAAATGAATATATTTCAGAATCTTAATTTTAAAAATAGATAAAAAGAAACCCCGCAATAAGCGGGGTTTCTTATCTCGAAGTATTTAAGAATTAAACACGTTCGATAATCGTTGCAATACCTTGACCTAAACCGATACACATGGTCGCAAGACCAATTTGTGTATCTTGCTGTTCCATAACGTTCAGCAATGTCGTTGTGATACGCGCACCAGAACAACCCAATGGGTGACCCAGCGCAATCGCACCACCGTTCAGGTTCACACGGTCTTGCTGGTCGTAAATGCCTAAGCCTTTAAGAACCGACAAACCTTGAGCAGCAAACGCTTCGTTTAACTCAAAAGTTTGAATGTCAGCAATTGACAGGCCAGCGCGTTTCAAAGCTTTTTGCGTTGCTGGAACTGGACCATAACCCATAATCGCCGCATCACAGCCTGCAACCGCCATAGAGCGAATCACAGCACGTGGCTTAAGACCAAGCGCTTGCGCACGTTCAGCAGACATCAGTAGCATTGCAGATGCACCATCAGACAACGCTGAAGATGTTGCAGCAGTCACTGTACCGCCTTTCGGGTCAAATGCTGGACGTAAAGCCTGGAATGCTTCAAGATTGGCATCTGGACGAATCACTTCGTCGATGTCGCACAGGATTTTGAAACCGTTTGCATCGTGACCTTCAACACCAATAATTTCGTTTTTGAAACGACCTTCTTGTGTTGCAGCCCAAGCGCGGCGGTGAGATTCAACACCGAACGCATCCTGTTCTTCACGGGTAATGCCGTTCATGCGACCTAACATTTCAGCGGTTAAGCCCATCATGTTAGACGCTTTGGCATAGTGCTTAGATGCTTCAGGGTTCAGGTCGATGCCGTGCATCATGCCGACGTGACCCATGTGCTCTACACCACCAATGATGAAGATATCACCCTGATTCGTTGCAATTTGCGCAGCCGCAGTGTGGATGGCCTGCATAGACGAACCACACAGACGGTTAACGGTTTGACCTGCAACAGTTTTAGGTAAGTCAGCCAATAAACCAATGTTACGGGCAATGTTCATGCCTTGTTCAAGTGTCTGGTTGACACAGCCCCAGATCAGGTCTTCAACTTCGTTGACATCAAACTGGTTACGAGCAACAAGTGCACGTACAAGTTCAGCAGAAAGGCTGTCAGCACGTACATTGCGGAACATACCGTTTTTGGTTTTACCCATTGCTGAACGTACGCCATCAACGATGACAACGTCACGCGGATTTAAAGTAGCCATTCACGTTGCTCCTTAACCGTAGAATTTTTTGTTGTTAGCAGCCATGTCACGCAACATTTGTGGCGCTTCATAAGCCTTACCTAAGTGTGCATATTTGTCGCAAAGCGCAACGTATTCAGCAACACCTGTTTGGTCGATGTAACGTGCAGGGCCGCCACGGAATGGAGGGAAACCAACACCCATAATCATCGCCATATCTGCTTCAGAAGCAGTTGCTACAATGTTGTCTTCCAGGCAACGAACAGTTTCGTTACAGAAAGCCAGCATCATACGGTCAATGATTTCCTGAGCATCAAATTCACGTTTTTCCGCAGTTGCAACAGATGCAACAAGCTCATACGCAGTTGGATCAACCACTTTGGCTTTTTTGCCTTTACGGTCAAGTTCATACTTGTAGAAACCAACGTCATTCTTTTGACCCAGACGTTTTGCTTCGTACATGGTTTGAATCGAACCTTTGAAGTCCGGTTTCATACGGTCAGGGAAGCCTTCAGCCATCACTTCTGCACCGTGAACGCCAGTGTCGATACCGACAACGTCCATCAGGTAAGCAGGACCCATAGGCCAGCCGAATTTTTCCATCACTTTATCGATTTGCTGGAAGTCAGCACCATCTTTAAGCAATAGGTCAAATGCACCAAAGTAAGGGAACAATACGCGGTTCACCAGGAAGCCCGGGCAGTCGTTGACAACGATTGGTGTTTTACCCATTTTCTGAGCAAGAACTACAGTTGTTGCAATCGCTTCAGCAGAGGTTTTCTCACCACGGATCACTTCTACCAATGGCATCATGTGTACCGGGTTAAAGAAGTGCATACCGACGAAGTTTTCAGGACGTTGCAGGTTTTCAGCTAAACGGGTGATTGAAATCGTAGAGGTATTTGATGCAATGATGGTGTTTTCGCGAACGTTTTTCTCGGTTTCAGCAAGTACGATACCCTTCACTTTAGGGTTTTCCGTTACTGCTTCAATTACGATGTCCACTTCTTTAAACTCGTCATAGCTTAAAGTCGGGCGGATGCGCGCAAGAGTTTCACCCATTTTTGCAGGGGTCATTTTCTTACGTTCAACTTGTTTGGTCAGTAAGCCGTTTGCTTCTTTCATACCCAAAGCAAGTTGCGGATTACCAATGTCTTTCATGATGATTGGTGTGCCTTTGCTTGCCGCCTGGTAAGCAATACCACCACCCATGATACCTGCACCAAGTACAGCTGCCTGGTTTACAGGATGCGCACCTTTTTCATAGCGCTTAGAGGTTTTCTTCACGATTTGGTCGTTGATGAATAAACCGATCAACGCACCTGCTTGCGGTGTTACCGCAGCTTTTGCAAAACCTTCAGCTTCAAATTTCAATGCTTCGTTACGTGGAAGGCTTGCACCTGCCTGTAATGAATCAAGAAGAAGTTTTGGCGCAGGGTACTGAGCAGGGTTTGCTTTTGCAAGAACAGCACCTTTTGCTGAGTTGAATGCCATCATTTGCTCAAGCATGTTCAACTTAACAGGGTCTAATTTTTCCTGACGTTTTGCTTTCCAGTCCAAACGGCCAGCAATGGCTTGTTTAACCAGGTCAATCGCAGCATCTTGTAATTTGTCCGCAGCAACCACAGCATCAACAGCACCATCTTTCAGTGCAGCAGCAGGTTTTTTAGGATTAGCCATTGCCATCCATTCAACCGCATTGTCGATACCGATTACACGGCTTAAACGAACCGTACCACCGAAGCCCGGGAAGATACCGAGTTTGATTTCAGGAAGACCGACTTGAGCTGCTTCTGACATTACACGGTAGTCACAGACCAGGCACATTTCAAAGCCGCCGCCCAATGCCATACCATTGATTGCAGCAACTTTAGGAATCTCTAAATCTTCAAATGCGTTGAAGATGTCGTGAACAGGCAATGCCCAATCCACAATCGCTTTTTCGCCTTGTGCGAAGTTTTCACCGAATTCAGTGATGTCAGCGCCAACGATAAATGTTGATTTAGCTGAGGTAACGATTAAACCTTTTACTTCGCTATTTGCTTTAACCGCTTCAATTGCAGCTTTAAAATCTTCAATTGTTGCACGGTTAAATTTGTTGACCGACTCACCTTGTAAGTCAAAGCGGAATTCTGCAATTCCGTCCGAAAGCATTTGGACGGTAATGGCATTGCCAGCGTGGATCATGCCTGATCTCCTTTATTTTGGAGGACTTCTAAGTTGATGTTGTGAAGCGTGTACGCAATTTCAGCGTACATTTATGCTTCGCCAATCTTACGATAACTATATCCAAAAAGAACATAACAAGTTGTATCAAGCCGTGACGCAAGGGTCATCAATTTTTTTTCAACAAACCCTTGTAGTGGGCAGCTTTATTTTTACTGTGCTGGGTAAAAATGTGATGAACTTTTTGTTTAAATTAGGATTTTTTAATAATTTCGTGACTATTTATATCTGGGATAAGTACCGGATTTCAAGTTTTTTATGGCTTTGTTTTGGTCAAAAAGGTCAATTGGGCTAAATTTAGCGCTCATTCAAGTCATGCTTGCAGCAAAGTTTTAAGCAAAAGATTGCAAATGGCAGCGCTGATGAGCATTTTATTGAAATAAAAGTGAACGCAGTTTGCAGTCAAATACGCTGCCGAATGTTTGACTGCATAGAGAGTTTAGCAGGGTATGTAGAAGACTATTTAGAAGCTTATTCAGCTTGAATCATCAATTGTCCATCAGCAAAGTTCACCGTGAGCTGAGCTTTTTCAGGATAATTTAAAAAGTAAATGGCCAGAATCGGTTCCAGTTCAGTTCGCATTCTGCGGGCTAAATGGCGTGCGCCAAAACGGATATCATGACCTTTATAGAAGTGTGCTTTGGCTGAATCGGTTAAAATCACCGCACGTTTTTGATGCTGCAGGCGCTGATTTAGCTTTTGCAGTTCAATGTCCACCAGTTTTGGCAGGGCATCATCCTGAACGGCTTGATAATGCAGAGTGCGATCAATCCGGTTTAAAAACTCGGGATCGAATTTTCTAAACATGACTTTTTCAATGATGGTTTTGGTCGGCACTTTTTTCAGACAGAGATCCTGAATTTTCTTGGGTAGAAAATTCAGTTTGTTCAGATATTGCTGCGCAGCTTGTGCCCCAATATTACTGGTCATAAAGATCATGCAGTTACGAAAGTCGATGGTTTTGGTGCCGGAGGTCAAGGTTAGTTTGCCGGTGTCCAGTACATTCATTAGGCCACGAATCACTTCAGTGGAAGCTTTTTCCAGCTCATCAAACAATACAATGCCCGGGCGGGTATGACTGCCTGCAATCGCTGTTTCATCAAACAGGCTATGACCTTCTTTAGAGCCGACATAACCCGGAGGTGCGCCGGTAATAGCTGCCGCATAATGTTCCTGTGCCAGAGTGTTCATATCGATGCGGCAAAATGCATCCGGACGGCCATAAATAGCCTCAGAAATTAAGCGTACCGTTTCGGTCTTGCCGACACCTGTCGGGCCAAGCATTAAGGTTACGGACAGTGGACGATCGGGACTGGAAAAATCGGCTTTGACCACATGCAGCATTTTTTCAATTTCATGCAGTGCCGCATCCTGTCCAATAATACGCTGTTTCAACAGCTGCATGACTTCAAACGGTTCAAAATGAAAACGCGACTTGCCAATCAATTTATCTTTTTCAGATGTGCTATGCGTTGCAGTTACAGGCTTAACGATATGCATGGCATGATTGTGGGTCGTCATTCAGTTTGATCCAAATTCTTCAGATGGCTTGAGCATAGCAAAATAAGCCCGATTTACTTATAGCTTTTAGCAATCAGGTGATTGCTGGAACTTTGCATGATTATGGGGAAAATACCGAATTGGCTTGAAAATGGCGTTAAAACCATCACATCATGTAGCAAAGTTTATGCAATTTAAATCAGGCTGAATGTGAACGAAAACGCACGAGAACATATTGAAAAGATTTTAGCCCATATGACCACTTTACCGGGCGTGTATCGTATGTTGGGCCAGGATGGCGAATTGCTGTATGTCGGTAAGGCCAAGAATCTAAAAAACCGTGTGTCCAGCTACTTTGTCAAAACCATCGAACATCCGAAAACGCAGGCTTTGGTGGCGCGTATTTATGATATCGAAACGCTGGTAGTTCGCTCGGAAACCGAAGCTTTATTGCTGGAACAGAACCTGATCAAGCTGCATCGTCCACCGTATAACATCATGCTGCGCGATGATAAATCTTACGTCTACATTTTTGTTTCCAGCGACAAGCCTTATCCACGTATTGCTGCGGGCCGTGGCAAAGGCAAGCATCAGGTGGGTAAGTTTTTTGGGCCTTATCCCAGTGCCTATAATGCCCGCGATACTTTGGTGGTACTGCAAAAACTGTTTAATGTGCGGCAGTGTGAAAACAGCTATTTTGCCCAGCGCAAACGTCCCTGTTTGCAGTACCAAATTAAACGCTGTACCGCGCCTTGTGTGGGGCTGATTTCGCCTGAAGATTATCAGGAAGATGTCAATAACTCGATTCGCTTTTTACAGGGCGATACCAAAGAGCTGAATCAAGAACTGATTGCCAAAATGGAAGCGGCAGCAGAAGCGCTGGAATTTGAAAAAGCGGTATTTTATCGTGACCGTATGGCGCTGCTGCGCGATGTGCAGTCGCAACAGGCGATTTATAAACTCAAGGGCGAGGCCGATATTCTGGCCATTGCCTATCATGCCGGGGTGACTTGCGTGCAAATCATGCATGTACGTAATGGCAAAATGCTCGGGGGTAAAAGTTATTTTCCTGATATGTTAGGTGATGATCTGGGACAAATGCTGTCTGACTTCATGGCGAACTTTTATTTTCAGGTCGCCGATGAAGTGCCTGCCGAGCTGATTGTCAATGTTGAAATTCCGGATCGCAAAGAGCTGGAACAGGCACTGCAACAGGAATTCGCCAAGAAAGTACAGATTAAGCACAATGTTCGGGAAACCCGGGCCGAATGGCTGGAACTGGCCAATATGAATGTGCAGCATGCCATTAAAGGACAGCTGGCCAATCATTTTGAACTGAATGAACGCTTTCATCAGCTGGAACAGGTGGTCGGCCGTCCGATTGACCGGATTGAATGCTTTGATATCTCACATACCATGGGTGAAGCGACTATCGCTTCCTGTGTGGTATTTGATTCGGGCGGTGCACGGAAACGTGATTATCGCCAGTTTTCCATTGATGATATTACCGGCGGGGATGACTATGCGGCTATGCGCCAAGCACTGACCCGTCGCTATAAAAAAGCCATGTTGCCCGATTTATTGCTGATTGATGGCGGTAAAGGACAATTGCATATGGCGATGCAAGTGATGCAGGATCTGGGACTGGATGCCTTTATGGTCGGGGTATCCAAAGGTGAGGGGCGTAAACCCGGTCTGGAAACCTTACATTTTACCGATGGCACCAAAATCCAGTTACCTGAAGACCATAAAGCGCTGCATCTGATTCAGCAGGTGCGTGATGAAGCACATCGTTTTGCCATTACCAAACACCGTGCCAAACGCGACAAGAAACGTGGCTCATCGGTACTTGAAGTGATTCCTGGATTGGGACCTAAACGCCGCCGTGATCTGCTGACTCATTTTGGTGGCATTCAGGGTGTACTCAAAGCTTCGGAAAATGATTTGAAGCTGGTGCCCGGTCTTGGAGACGTGATGGCTAGAACAATTTATAAGGTGCTGCATGAATAAATGCAGGCAAATTGGCCAAAGTGCTCACTGACGCTTGAGTCATTGATCATTCACAACATTTAAAAATAAGTGAAAGATAGAGCCAATAAAAAACTCCAAAGGACGAAGGATGTCACTGCGCCAATTATTTACCGCAATTGAACAGGATGAATGGGTCAATATTCCAGAAGGTTGGTTACAGGGGCGCACCATTTATGGAGGACTGGTGGCCGGGATGATGATGCAAAAAGCCTTGTTCGCTGTTGCAGATGCAGAAAAACAGCTGTTAAGCACCAGCGTGACCTTTGTCGGTCCGGTGCAAATGGCACCGGTTCGCTTAAGCGCTGAAATCTTGCGTCAAGGCAAGTCCGTGACCACGGTTGAAGTGCGACTCTGGCAGGATGATGTGGTGCAAAGCATTTTGATAGCCAGTTTTGGTACCCAGCGCCAGTCGGCGATTTCGGTACAACAGGAACGCGTTGCACCAGAGTTTCCAGCACCCGAGCAATTAAATGTTGCGGTACATCATCCTCTAGCGCCGGAATGTTTTGCGCAGATGGATTTGGTCTGGGTGGATGGGCAGTATCCATGCAGTGCAAGTCAGAAACCTGATTTTAGTGGCTGGATGCGGTTTAATCCGGAGTTGCATGAGAATCGGGAAATGACGATTGCCGACTTGATGGTGGCCTTTGATATGTGGCCTCCGGGTGTCCTGCCGATGTTTAAATCATTCGCACCGGCCAGCTCACTGACTTGGCACGTGACCTACGTGCACCCTTTAAACAGTCATCTGCATGACTGGTTTAAATATAAAGTATTTACCGATTATGCCGCAGATGGTTATTCCACTGAATATGCCCATCTTTGGGATGCAGAAAATAGGCTGATTGCGATTTCCAGACAGACAGTTACCGTGTTTGCCTAGTGACACTTTAGGGCAATTCGTATAAAGTGACTCTAATTAACGATGAATCAATCCTCAAAATATGTGTGGTTTTTCATTGTACATACAGGGGAAAAATTGGCGGTGTCTATGACTACAGGTCGCATCCTGAATATTCCGAATATCTTGACTTTGGCGCGTATCGCTTTAATACCCGTTTTCTTGCTGGTGGCATATTGGCCACCTGCAGTTGGTGATGCAGGTCATGATACAAATATGACTCGTCACATTATTTTAACGGCCATTTTTGTCATTGCTGCAGTAACCGACTGGTTCGATGGCTATTTGGCGCGCTCACTCAACCAAACATCTGCATTTGGCCGGTTTTTAGATCCTGTAGCCGATAAGCTCATGGTTGCGGCTGCCCTGATTGTTCTGGTGCAATGGCAACCGAGCATATCTATGGCTTTTGCAGCGATTGTGATTATTTCACGTGAAATTACGGTATCTGCCTTACGTGAGTGGATGGCCGAGCTGGGGGCACGTACCAGTGTTGCTGTATCCACGGTGGGTAAATATAAAACAGCTTTCCAGATGATTGCGATTTCGGTATTTTTACTGAATTGGCAACCGTTTGAAATGTTGGCTTATGCATTACTTTACACTGCGGTGATTTTGACCTTATGGTCAATGTTTATCTATTTAAAAGCTGCCTGGCCTTATTTAAAACAGCCTTGAGTTCAGCTTTAAAAAATTCAAAAAACGTCCTTGATGGGCGTTTTTTTATTTCGATGCTACTTTTTAGGAAAAACAATCAACAAAGGCAGACAAAAAAAATCCTAGATTTTGGGGGAAACCTAGGATTGAAATCGGGGATATTTATAGTTGTAATAAGATGGAAACCATCTACTTGAGACCAAGTATAGGAGAGGAAAGCGGCTAAATCATGTGGTTTATTGTGTTGTAATGTATACATTTATTTAAAAATGTAGTTTTGAATTACAGTTATTTCTAAATGTTAAAAAGATTTATGAGATAAGTGGAATTTTTAAAATTAAAAATAAAATAGAGAATTAATGTCTTATTCGGATTTTTTAGGAAAGATAAAAAGCCTAGAAAAGATGTTTTTTAACTATCAGGCTACCTTAGAAAAATATCATCAGAATTGATTTAACGGAGTAGCTCCCTGCTTTTTTAAAGGAAGGTTGGGTGGATTTAAGTATTAAAAAGAGACTCTTTCAGATACTTGCCTACGTGCAGCATAGCTTCTCATCTTGCAGAAAAATAAGGCAGCGCCTTAGTTTTTCAATTCCAAGCATAGTTCTGGCCTTGTGGCGTGGCGGAGCAGTGCTCTTCAAAATAAAAAGGAGCCTTTAAAAGACCCCTTTATGACAGTTGAAACTACGCACTTCGCTTGTCTTGCGTAATTTTTAGAGCAGAAAAAAAAGAAATCCCCAATAAAGGGGATTCTTTTTAGATTAAAGCCTACGCGAGCAAAGCTCTTGCCTTGCGTAATTTTCAAAGCAACGCTTTGAAAATTACTCAGGCTTTAGACCTTCAGCCTTTTCTAAGCTCTCATCATTGCTGAAGAATTTTTCGCGTTGTTCTTCAAGAAATTTTTTCGCATCTGGTTCAAACACGTTCAAACGTTTTTCATTGATCAAGGTGGTCTGGTGTTTAAGCCATTCCTGCCAGGCTTGTTTAGATACGGTATCAAACAATTCCTGACCCTTTGCACCAGGGAACGGTGCAAAGTCTAAACCTTCCATTTCTGTTTGATACTTACGGCAAAAAACTTGTCGAGACATATCAGTATTCCTTAAGCGTAAAGTTTTTCTAAGCGTGTATAGGCACGTGCAATTGCAGCTTCGACTTGAGCAGGTGCAGTACCACCAATGTGGTTACGTGCATTGACCGATGCTTCAAGTGTTAATGCTTTTTCAAATACATCAGCTTGAATCAAGTCAGAGAACTGTTGCAGTTGTTCTAATGTTAATTCAGATAGGTCTTTGCCTTCTTGAACACCAAGCGCTACCGCTTTACCGACAATTTCATGCGCATCACGGAAAGCAACGCCATTTTTTACCAGGTAATCGGCAAGGTCAGTTGCAGTTGAGAAACCACGAAGCGCAGCTTCACGCATAATTTCAATGTTTGGAACCAATGCAGGAATCATGTCAGCAAAGGCCATGAGTGAACCACGAACGGTATCAATGGCATCAAACAAAGGCTCTTTGTCTTCCTGGTTGTCTTTGTTATAAGCCAATGGTTGACCTTTCATTAAGGTTAATAGGCTCATGAGGTCGCCATAGACACGGCCAGTCTTACCACGGATCAGTTCAGGAACATCCGGGTTTTTCTTTTGCGGCATGATTGAAGAGCCGGTACAGAAACGGTCTGGAATGTTCACAAATTTGAACTGTGCAGATGTCCACAGAATCATTTCTTCAGACATACGAGACAGGTGCATCATAATTAAAGATGCAGCAGCATTGAATTCAATGCCGAAGTCACGGTCAGATACAGCATCCAGCGAGTTTTCACATACTGCTTCAAAACCTAAAAGTTCAGCCGTGTAAGCACGTTCGATTGGGTAAGTTGTACCCGCAAGTGCAGCAGAACCAAGTGGTAAACGGTTTACACGTTTACGGCAGTCAATTAAACGCTCAGAGTCGCGTACCAGCATTTCAAACCAGGCCATTAAATGGTGACCAAAAGTCACAGGCTGAGCCGTTTGAAGATGGGTAAAACCTGGCATAATGGTGTTGGTGTTTTTAGCCGCTAAGCCCAAAATACCTTTTTGCAGTTTTTCTAATAATTGAAGAATGGCATCAATTTCATCACGCACGTATAGACGGATATCTGTTGCCACCTGGTCGTTACGGCTACGGCCAGTATGTAATTTTTTACCTGTGATGCCGATACGTTGAGTCAAACGCGACTCAATATTCATATGTACATCTTCTAGGTCAATGCGCCATTCGAAATCACCTGCTTCAATTTCAGCTTTAATGGTGTTTAGGCCGTTAATGATGTCATCGCGTTCATGTTCTGTTAAAACCCCAACTTTGGCAAGCATGGTTGCATGCGCAATAGAACCTGCAATATCTTGTTTATAAAAGCGTTGGTCAAATTGAACAGATGCTGTAAATTCAGCAACAAATGCGTCAGTAGCTTCAGAGAAACGACCGCCCCACATACCCGAAGTTTGGGCTTGTGACGGATTTGAGGAATTAGAAGATGTGGTCATATCGGCTCAATAAAATAAAAAGCAGTAATTTGAATGAGAGTATAGCAAATTCAGAATCACTTGCCGAAAAACAAGTCGATCCAACTTCGACGTATACCAATGATGGGAAAAATAATTCCGCCTATTTTTTTACGAAAATAGGACATTGGCAACATCTAATTGAATTATTTATTGCCAGTAATATTTTGGCAGTCATCCTGGCTCTGGCAGAAGCACAATCCTGGTCGGCCTTGAGTGTCGATCGTCTGCTGCAATACATGTTGTTCATTAATTGGGTTTTGCTGGCTTTTGTCGCATTGGTTGAGCTGTTTCAGAAAAAAATTCAGCATTTAAGTTTTGGGCAAGCCTTAGGTGTTGGCTTTACTCTATTGCAGATGATTATTTTATTGACCACCATCGTGCTGAATGGTTTGATTTATTTTGGACAAAATTTTCAAATCCACAATTTAAGCAGCGATGTTTTACTGGATGGTGTAGTGCTACATCTCAGTTATGGCGTGCTGATCGGAACATTCTGTTTCCGCTATCTGTATATGCGCGAACAGTGGGCACGCCAGCAAAACAGTGAATTGAATGCGCGTATTCAGGCCATGCAAGCCCGGATTCATCCACATTTTTTATTTAATAGTCTTAATACCGTGATTAGTTTGATTAGTATTGATCCGGATAAAGCGGAACAAATGTTACTGAATTTATCACAACTATTTCGTGCGAGTTTTAAAGAACTTAAACTGGTTCGATTAAAAGATGAAATTGAATTGTGCCAGCGTTATCTGGCGATTGAGCAGATTCGTTTAGGTGATCGCTTACAGGTAGAATGGAAATATGACGATGAAGTTCTGTTTTCTCAGATACAAATTCCTTTATTAACTTTACAACCTTTAGTGGAAAATAGTATTTTTCATGGAGTTGAAAAATTTCTAACAAAGAGTACGATAAGCATATTGATTGAAATATTGCAAAATCAAGTCAATATAGTCATTACTAACCCTTATACACAGGATAAAATAAATTTACGACAGGGACATGGTATTGCAGTCGAAAATGTGAAGCAGCGGCTTGAGGCTTATTATGGTCGCTCTGCAACTTTTCAGACATACGCGGGGAAGGGAATATTTACCACAGTTGTGCAATATCGATATAAATAAAAGATCATAGTTAACCTATAAAAAAAATGATGTTGACTGTGAAGGAGGAGAAATGGACATCCTGATTTGCGATGATGAACCTCTCGCTGTAGAGCGATTGTCACGTTTAGTTACGCAACTGGGACACCAAGTGGTTGCCACTGCAAGTTATGGGCGGCAAGCAATTGAAATGACTCAATTCTATGAGCCAGACGTAGTACTTTTAGATATTCAAATGCCTGAAATGGATGGCTTGAGCTGCGCCGAACATTTGCGCCAGCTTGATCCTATGCCCGCCATTGTTTTTTGTACGGCTTATGATGAACATGCTTTGGACGCATTTAAGTCACATGCAGAAGGCTATTTACTAAAACCGGTGATGCAGCAGGAATTGCAACAGGTATTAGATCATTTAACAAAACTGACTCAAGCACAAATGAGCACTTTAAAACAAAAAGAAGATATGGACGAACTCAATATAAAACGCCACCAAATTGTGGCAAAAACCTACCGTGGGGTAGAACTGGTTCCTGTAGAAAATATTTATTATTTTTTAGCAGATCAAAAATATGTCACGGTACGGCATAAAAATGGCAGTGTACTGATTGATGAAACTTTAAAAGATCTGGAAAATGAATTTGGCGACCAGTTTGTTCGAATTCATCGCAATGCCTTGGTTTCAGTACATTTTCTGGATGGTCTTGAAGTGATCAGTTCGGGGCAGTATCAAGTGCGTTGCCGTGAACTGGAAGAGCGACTGGCGGTAAGCCGACGTCATCTGCCCAATTTAAGAGAACGCATCCAAAAAATGTAAATCTGGTCGGCATAATTTTAGGTGACAACAACAGTGCAAATTTACTTGCATTTTCTAGTCAGCGCGTTAAGTTTACACTATCGCACTTATTAACTGTTTCTTGAATTTATGAAGATTTTGAAGATTGCAACTCGACAAAGCCCGCTTGCTTTATGGCAGGCGGAACATATTCGTGCCCGTTTAGAGGCATTGCATGCTGATCTTAAAGTTGAGTTAGTGACCTTCGTCACCCAGGGTGACAAAATTTTGGATACGCCTTTGGCCAAAATTGGTGGAAAAGGACTATTTGTTAAAGAGTTGGAAGCTGCCTTGCTGGATGGCCGGGCAGACCTGGCGGTCCATTCAATGAAGGATGTACCAATGGCCTTGCCTGAAGGGCTGGAGCTTGCAGTCATCTGTGAGCGAGAAGATCCACTAGATGCTTTTGTCTCAAATCACTATGCAAGTTTTGATGCCTTACCCCAAGGTGCCAAAGTTGGTACATCTAGCCTGCGTCGTAAAAGTCAAATTTTAAAAGCCCGTCCTGATTTAGAGATTATTGATTTGCGTGGCAATGTCGGTACGCGTTTATCCAAACTGGATGCAGGCCTCTATGATGCCATTATTCTGGCAAGTGCAGGTTTGAAACGTTTAGGTTTGGCGGAGCGGATTCGCCATACCTTGCCAGCTGCAGTAAGTTTGCCAGCAGTAGGACAAGGCGCACTGGGTTTGGAATGCCGTGCGGCAGATCAGGCGGTACTGGATCTTATTTTACCGCTGTTACATCAGGAAACCGATGTCTGTGTACGTGCAGAACGTGCATTCAATGCTTATCTGGAAGGGGGCTGCCAAGTGCCGATTGCGGGGCATGCGACTTTAATGGAAGGTCAATTACACATTGAAGGTCGTGTTGGCAGTGTAGATGGTGCGACTTTATTAAAAGCCGAACTGAGCGGAACACCTGAACAGGCTGTAGAACTGGGTGAAACGTTAGCGCAAAAATTAGTTGAACAAGGCGCTGGCGACTTATTGAAAGCGCTCTATTAATATGGTGTTTATCAATACACGTCCGCAGGACCGTGCAGAAAATTTGAGTCATGCCTTACGCATAGCTCAAATTGACGTGTTAGATTTACCTTTATTGCAATTGCTGCCTCGACCCTGGTCAGCGGACTTATCTGAACTTTACCGGCAATTGCCTGCGGCTCAGGTAATTGTGGCGGTCAGTCCCACTGCCGTGCAAATCGGCATGGATTATTTAAAACAATCCTGTATAACGCTGGATCAGCTTAAACATGTTCAGTGGATTGCGGTCGGGGATCGTACCGCTCAGGCTTTGGCGCAATATGGTATTTCTGCCGAAGTCCCCAAAGTTGAAACATCGGAAGGAATGTTACAGCTTCCTGTTTTACAAACCCTCAATTCAGGTCAGTGTCTGGCTTTTTGGCGTGGCGAAGGGGGGCGCCTGTTTATGATGGATCAGTTAAAACAGCAAGGCATGCGAATTCTAAATTTTGTTTTATATCAGCGCCGTTGTCCGGTATTTACTCAGCAAGATTTAGCTAATGTATTATCTTTATTAGAAAAACAAGCACAGTATGCTATGGTGGTCAGTAGCGAAGCGAGTTGGTTGAACTGGATTCAGCTCATGCAAGATCAAAAACAGCTGATTGCAAAAGGGCATTATCTGGTTTTAGGTGAGCGCTTGTATCAAGTTGTTTCGAATTATAAAAAAAATCAGGCAACATGTTTTAATATCACACGACTACCTGATTTAAAAACAGATTCAATTTTGCAGAAGCTTGTTGTTGTGCAAGGGAACACATGAAGAAAACACTCATTCTATTATTTATTTTAAGTCTGCTCTGGATTGCCAAATTAAGTTATGACGTATTTAATCTTACTGCACAACAAACGGAATTAAGCGCGAGTCTGCATCGAATTGAACAGAACAATGCAAATTTAAATGACCAATTTGTCGCTTTACAGCGCAAAGTAACGCTGACTGATGGATCTGCGGCGGCTGGCTCACAGGCAGCACAGGATTTAAAAACCATTCAAGCTGCAAGTATTGATCCTATTGTTGCGATTAAACAGCAATTAGAATTGATTGAATTTATGTTGAAGCAACAACAATTTACGGCGGCTTTAAATAAATTAACCGATTTAGATCAAAATATTGAACACTATGCTCTCGCTGTGCCATTGAAGCAAAGTTTGCATCAGGTGATTGCCAAAGATCATCAGGTTATTCAGCAGTTTGTTAGTGAACGGGTGGCTCAGCAAGTCAAAGTGGATGAATTAATCCAGCAGCTTGATGCTGCTTTGGCTCAGGAATTAAAAGCGCCACAATTAAGTGCGAGCCAGGCATCGGATAAATATTTCTGGCAACGCTGGCTGGTGATTGAACCCGCAAAACAACCTGCTAAAGCATTAATGCAGCGTCCACTCATTTTAAAAGAAGCACAGCTCAGATTGTTAATTGCGCAACAGGCCTTAAAACAGGGGCAATATTTGGAATATCAAAAATCACTGACAGAAATTATTCAATTACTGAATCAGATTCCAGATGAGAAAACGCGACAGCTGATTCAAAATATCCAGAAGATCAAAGGATTTAGCATTAAGCCTACGCCTGGTTTAAATACGCGCGCATTATTGGGGTAATGAATTAATGAAGCAGATTTTACTGGCCTATGCTTTTATCAGCTTAATTATTATTGCCGGCTTAAGTGTTTTAAGTTATGGCTATGGTGCGGGTTATGTTTATTTATATTGGCGCGAATGGCAAATTCAGACCAATATCTGGATGATTTTTATTATTCTGGCCAGTCTAAGTCTATTTATTCAGCTATTGTGGTTACTGATTAAACGCTATTTAATCCGCGAACAACGCAAGCTAGAAACTGTATTTAATTTTAAAAACCTGCATCCTTATGAACAGTTGGCAGTCATCTGGTTATTAGAAGCCGCACAAGACCAACACCAGTTTATTCAAAACGTATTTTCTCAATCGGGTTTATTAAAAGGTATTATCGGTTCGCGACTATATTGGATCCAGCAGCAATATCCACAAGCCTTGGCAATCTTAAATCAAAGCAATGCCATGGCATTTGAATTGGCGGAAATCCAGCGCATAGAAATTTACCTGTCACAAAATGATGCCGAGCAGGCATTAACCCATCTTGAATTCTTAAATCAGCATGAGCTTTCACCCTGGTTAAACGATGTGAAAAGTGCCTATGATTTAAGATTAACCAGTTTATGGGAAAAGTTTGCCATTCAGTTTCCCTGGATGTATTTACGCTCGACTAAATATGGACATTTAGGGACAGAAAAAAAACAGGAATGGCTACAGCAGCTATTGCTTCATTTTGATCAGGCTAATGTCGAAAGTTTGCAAAATTTGCAACAGCGTTATTTAGACTTGCAAGACCAAATTTATAGCCGTGATTATGAGATCAAGGTGTTATGGTTAAAGCTGTTATCACGGATGCCGGAAATGAGCCAGCAGCATGAAGCATTGGTGTTGCATTTACTGGATGAGCAATTTAATCAGGACGTTTTTTATTTATGGTTCCAGCAGCAATTATTAAAGCAAAATCCTGATTATTTAATGGTTGAGCAGCGGATTGACTATTGGGAAAATAAATATCCTTCTTTGCCTGTATTTACCTTTGCAAAATGGCATGTATATAGCGCAACTGCAAGAACGGCTGAAGCTGATCAATTACTTGAATTATACCCAGATAATGTAATGATGAATTATTTAAGAATTAAGTCTACTTTAAAAGGTCAGGATGATTTGATTAAACAGTTAAATTTAATATTTGAAAATAATGCAAATTTTGTTGAAATAAAGATATAAAGGTAAAAATATGCTGACCCTGTCCGATTATCCGGTCATTTATGATCAGTCTGTTGCTTGGGGCGATATGGATGCCTTTGGGCATGTGAATAATGTTATGTATTACCGTTATATTGAGAGTGCCCGCATATTCTACATGGATGCCCTGAATATTTTTGAACATGATGTTTATACAGTGGTTGCATCCAATCAGTGCAAATATATCAGTCCGTTATTTTATCCGGACCGGCTTAAAATTGGTGTTCGCGTAGAAGAAATTCGTAATAGTGCATTTAGAATGAGTTATCTATTATGGAGCGAGTCACAACAACAAAATATCGCCGTCGCAGAGGCAGTTATTGTCTGTGTAAATAAGGAGACCATGCTTAAAACGGAAATACCTGAAATTATTCGTCATAAAATGACAGAAACTGAATTAAGTGTGAATCATTTAATTTAAAAAATATTTAAAGTGGATGCTCTATAAATTGAAAGAAATGTGAAATCTGTTTTTAAAGATTGTTGTTTATTTAAAAAATTGTATTGAATGTTTTAAATAATAAAAATATTATGAGCGGGTTTTAAATAAAAAAATATAAACTTATTGTGGAGTTAATATGATGCCGGACATTAGTAATTTATCTGTTGAAGAGTTAAAGCGGTTACAAGTTGAAGCTGAAGCATTAATTGCTTCTAAAAAAGATCAAGCGGTTGAAGATGCTTATCAGCAAATTTTAGATATTGCCGATAACGTAGGTTTAACGATTGAACAAATTTTAGAGTTTGGCGCAACTAAACGTAAGAAAAGTACACGCAAATCTGTAGAACCACGTTACCGCAGCAAAAAGAATGCAGCTGATACCTGGACAGGTCGTGGCAAACAACCTCGCTGGTTAGTTGCAGAACTTGAAAGTGGTGCAAAATTGGAAGATTTTCTCATCTGATTTAAATATGTATGAGATGCTCATCTAATTAGATGCAATATAAAAAACCAGGTCTTTAGACCTGGTTTTTTTATATCTTTGAATTGGCGTTGAGAAAAAAGTGTGCATAATGGGAGTAGAAATATAATATTGGCGTTTAGGGCAGAATAATTGATATGTGGGTCGTGGTGGGATGATAAACAAACCCAAATACATCACGTGGTGGATTTTTTCCATCAGCGTTTTTTTTATTTTCATATTACTCCAGATTCCAGCGGCTTGGATTATTTCAAAATTTTATAAAAACAACCAGGTTTTACACAATGTCAGCGGTAACATCTGGCAGGGGCAAGCAGATTGGCATAAGGGAAATTTAACCGGGTCGTTAAGTTGGAAAACACGCCCCCTAGACCTTTTTTTGCTGCGTTTAGGGGCAAATATAGAGTTACATAGTGGACATACCCAGCTAGATGGTATTGTCGGTTATGGTTTTGGCAAAAAAATAATTATTCATGATTTAAATGGTCAGGTTGCACCGGAAACCCTGAAACATCTGGTGGAATGGCAGTGGCCAGCCAATGCCCTTCAATTGCAGGATATAAATTTCAATTTTAAAAAAGAACAGGGCTTTGCTCAGGCCGAAGGTCAGTTGCAATGGGTCGGTGGCGAGCTGCTTTATACCTATGCCCAACGCCAGGATCGGATGAATATCCCTTCATTGAAAGGAAGATTAGCGGATGAAAATAATAAGCTGGTCTTTGATATTCGGGATCAGCGTGATCAAAAGCTGATGGCATTGGAGCTGGATCAAAACTTGATGCTTGATGTGCAATTGACTCAGCGTCTGCTACTGAATGTTGCTTCTTATGATGGTAAAGCTGGTTTGGACACCTATGTGATCAGTTCGCGCCAACCCTTGTTTAAAGGTGGCTTCTAATGAATCAGTGGATGGAAAAAATTCAACAATTAAATTGGAAACAGGCAGACCGGATTGCCCCCTTATTATTGATCCTGCTGATTTTGTATTTATGCTGGAAGTTGGCGAACATTTTCTGGTTGCTGGTAGCACCGCCTCAGGTGATGCAGCTGGAGCGGGTTGAGCTGGGTTCACAGCAGCCGCAGGTGCCAAACATTTCTTCATTTGCGCTGTTTCATGAAGCTGGCAAGACAGCTGCGGCAGAAGACAATGTTAACCTGATTTTGCAAGGTGTAGTGGTTGGTCATCCAAATCAATTTTCGTCGGCAGTGATTAAAGTTAATGATCAGGCTGATCGCTATCGGGTTGGTGAAAGTATTGCACCCACCTCTTATCAGTTGGCTGAAGTGCATTGGGATCGAGTAGTGTTGCGTCAAAGCAATGGTACGACGCGAGAACTACAATTTAAAGGCATTGAAAATGGTTTGGATCAAAGCATTGTTCAGCCTGCAGCAACCAGCTTGCCTACGACAAATAATCAGGTTACGCCGAGCATGCCCAGTCAGGAACAAAATGCTTTAGGGCAAGCGGTACAGAAGATACAGGAAGACCGTGACCAGTATTTAAAAGATATGGGGGTCAATGCGGCTAGCGGGGGCTATGAAGTGACCGCAAGAACGCCAGCAGCATTGCGCAGTAAGCTGGGACTGCAACCTGGGGACCGGATCATGTCTTTAAATGGACAGGCTGTGGGTCAGGGGCAAAGTGATGCCCAGTTGCTGGAACAGGCTCGACGTGAAGGTCAGGTCAAAATAGAAATAAAGCGTGGTGATCAAGTGATGACCATACAACAAAATTTTTAAGTGATGTATCGTCACCTTACAGGATTAGGAAGCACGGAACTTTATGGCTTTATTTAATCATCATCGTCCAGTTTGGGCTTTATTCGCAGCGGCACCTCTTATTGCTATGGTGAGTACTTCTACTCATGCGCAAACATGGAAAATCAACTTACGTGATGCTGATTTAACAGCATTTATTAATGAAGTGGCCGATATTACAGGGAAAAATTTTGCTGTTGATCCACGGGTGCGCGGCAATGTCACAGTCATTTCAAATAAGCCTTTAAATAAAGCCGAAGTTTACGATTTATTTCTAGGGGTGTTGAACGTTAATGGTGTGGTGGCCATTCCTTCTGGCAATACCATAAAATTGGTGCCTGACAGCAACGTGAAAAGTTCCGGTATTCCTTATGATGCCAAGCACCGCGCGACTGGTGATCAAATTGTCACACGTGTGATTTGGCTGGAAAATACCAACCCGAATGACCTGATTCCTGCAATCCGTCCATTGATGCCGCAGTTTGCAAATTTGTCAGCTGTGGCTGGAACCAATGCGCTGATTGTGTCCGACCGTGCCAGTAATATTGCTCAGCTGGAAATCATTATCCGTAACCTGGATGGTACCGGGCAAAATGATATTGAAGCCGTGACCCTGCAATCCAGTCAGGCTGAAGAAATGATCGGCTTACTGGAATCCATGAGCTCTACCGGTGCAGCACGAGATTTAAAAGGCTCGCGTATCCGTATTATTGCTGATACCCGAACCAACCGGATTGTGCTTAAAGGAGATACCGCAACCCGCAAGCGCATCCGTCAGATGATTGAAATGCTGGATGTGCCGGCAGCAGATCGGTTGGGCGGCTTAAAAGTCTTTCGCTTGAAATATGCCAGTGCCAAAAATCTTGCAGAAATTTTACAAGGATTGGTATCTGGTCAATCAGTATCAAGCTCATCAGCTTCATCATCAAACAATAATAATATGATGAGCAATTTAAGTAATAACAATTCCAGCAGTACTTCTTCCAGCAATAGTTCTTCCAGTATTTCCACCCCAAGCATTAATTTGGGTGGAAGTTCGAATAATAATACTACTAAGGGTATTACTAGTTTTAATGCCAATGGTGTCAGTATTATTGCCGATGACAGCCAAAATTCATTGGTAGTGAAAGCCGATCCGCAACTGATGCGTGAAATTGAATCGGCCATTCAGCAGCTGGATATCCGTCGTCAGCAGGTACTGATTGAAGCTGCCATCATTGAATTGGAAGGCAATGATGCCGACCAATTGGGCGTGCAATGGGCATTGGGTGATCTGAACAGCGGTATTGGTTTAATCAACTTTAGCAATGCGGGGGCCAGTCTCGCTTCGCTTGCTGCCGGATATGTGGCGGGTGGGGCAGCAGGTGCTGCGGCCAAATTGGGCACAGGCACTTCATTGTTGCTTGGGGATTATAAAGAAGGCGATAATGGTTCACGCAAACTTTATGGTGCATTGATTCAGGCCTTAAAGAGCAAAACCAAGTCCAACTTGCTTTCTACGCCTTCCATCGTAACCATGGATAATGAGCAGGCTTATATTGTCGTGGGGCAAAACGTCCCCTTTGTGACAGGTTCTGTATCCACAGGTGCAGCCGGGGTTGCCAACCCTTATACCACGGTAGAACGTAAGGATGTCGGTGTCACTTTAAAGGTGGTGCCGCATATTGGCGAGGGCGGTTCGGTTCGTCTTGAAGTGGAGCAGGAAGTTTCTGCGGTACAGCCCAAAGGTGAAGCTCAAGATTTAATTACCAGTAAGCGTGCCATCAAGACTTCGATTCTGGCTGAGCATGGACAAACCATTGTATTGGGCGGCTTAATTTCCGATAACTCGATTCATAGCCGTCAGTCGGTACCGGGTTTGGGGGCAATCCCAGGTCTGGGACGTTTATTCCGTGCCGATGCCAAATCCAATGAAAAACGCAATTTGCTGGTGTTTATCCACCCGACAATTGTAGGTGATAGTCAGGATGTGCGCCGTTTGTCGCAGCAGCGCTATAGCCAGTTATATAGCTTGCAATTGGCTATGGATCAGGATGGTACTTTTGCAAAATTACCTGAAAATGTAGAAGATATTTATCAGCAGCGAATTCCGGTTACACCGTCAGTGCCGAATTATCAAACTGTACCTTCGGCAACCCAGGCACAACCGAATGCAGCTACGTTTACTACTCCAGTGGCAATTGAGCCAGTTGTGCAAAAACAGGCGATAGCTGTGCCGCAATCAGTAGTAGAAAAAACCAGAAATACGGTCACCACGACCAAGATTCGTTCCGGTTCTTAACAGAGTGGGTAAAGAATTGAATATTTGCCGTGATATGATGATTTAAAATCACAAAGAGAAGTGCATTTCATGACTTGGAAAATACAAGCAATTACCGGTGAATTAACGGGACAGGAAATTAGCATCGACCGTGATATGTTGGTCGGTCGCCATCAGAGCGCAGACATCGTATTGCAAGCTGGGGAAATTTCACGCAAACATGCAGCTTTTTTGCTCAAAGACCAGGCCTTATGGCTGCAAGATTTGAATTCATCGAATGGCACCTTCGTCAATGATGTGCGCATTGAACATGAAACCTTGTTAAAAGAAGGGGATATCATTCAGTTTGCAGGCTTGAAGTTCTCTGTACTTGCACCGGCTAAAGAGATTGAGCCAGCATTGGCTGAAACGGAAATTGTTCCGACCAGCGAGCAGCCTTCAGAGGCAGTTGCAGCTTCTGAAACTGCGGCAGCAGCACCAGTTGAACCAGCAGCAAAGACTGCAGCCGAACAGATGAATGATCAGGGCATGCCTGAACTGACTGAACGTGATGCCAATGTTCAGGTGAGCCGCGATGGTATGCCGCAAGGCGTTGCAGTGCCAAAACCAGCGCCAATTCCTGAAGGTGTGGACTTGAGTGCAATTCCCGAGCAGCAAACACCAATAGCGATTGAAACACCGGTATCACGTGTTGAGCAAGCCAAAGAAGAGCAGAAGAATGCATCGCTGGGTTTAATCTCGATTATTGTACTGATTATTCTTGCAATCATTGCCTGGTTATTCTTTAAATAAGCCTGTGCGCGACTTACAATTAAGGCATGCAATCGCATGCCTTAATTATGTGGGTTATTTGAGTTATTTGGGTGTGGGTTAAGGTAAATCGTGAGAGGGAAAAGATGTCGGTAGCAAAACTGGAAAGCCGTGAACTGATTTTATTTGACTTGGATGGTACCTTGGTTGACTCAGCGTCAGATTTGTACCGGGCTATGAATATGAGCCTGAATGCCTTGCAGTTACCTGCAGTGACGGAAGAGCAGGTTCGCACCTGGATTGGCAAGGGAACCTCGGTATTTTGTCAAAGTACCCTGAAATATTTAACCGGACAGGTTGATCCAGCCCAGCATCAACAATTACTCGATACCTTTTTAAGCATTTATAATGCAGATCCTTGTATAGACACCCAGCCCTTTAAAGGCATTATCGAGTTTTTGGAGTGGGGGCTGAAAAACAATAAAAAAATGATCTGTGTTACCAATAAGCCTGAACAACCGGCACGTGCGATTGTCGAAACGCTGGGCTTAAGTCACTATTTTGTCGATGTGATTGGCGGAGACCGTTTTCAAGAGCGTAAGCCGCATCCACGACAGTTGCTGTTTTGTGTGAATGAATATGCTGTCACTACAGCAGAAACGCTCATGATTGGTGATTCCAGTAATGATGTGGAAGCGGCAAGACGTGCAGGAGTTGATTGTATTGTGGTTAGCTATGGCTATAATCATGGTGAAGATATTCATGATTGCCAGCCACAGCAAGTGGTTGATGATTTAACGGAATTACTTGCGCAATAATTGAAAATTAAGGATAGCGGAATGAGAGATTGTATGGTTTTTCGATGGCGAAACTAAGTCAGACTACAGCAAAACAAACCTAAACCAGCCATATCGAAAACATATAGAGAATACTCATGACAACTCAAACTCAATTCGAGCAGTTAAAATCTGACGGTTACAACCTGATTCCAGTTTATCGCCAGCGTTTGGCCGATACCGAAACACCCCTGTCGGTATTTGCGCGTCTGAAAGACCATCAACAAGCTTATTTATTTGAATCGGTCGAAGGTGGAGAAAACTGGGCACGTTATTCCATTATCGGTTTGGGTGAGTCCACGGTATTTTCATGCAATCGCGGTGTTTTAACCATTCAGCAGGCGGATGGCTCAATAGAAAGCCAAAGCTGCAGTGACCCTTTTCAATATATTCGTGATTTTCAGGCTCAGTTTCAGGTGCCGACACAAAAAGATTTACCTGATTTACCGAGCTTTACTGGTGGTCTGGTTGGCTACTTTGGTTATGACGCCGTGCGTTATATTGAACCGCGCCTAAAAAATGTGCCTGAGGCCGATCCGGTAGGTTTGCCTGATATCTGGATGATGCTGTCTAAAACCGTGATTGTGTTTGATAACTTAAAAGATACTTTATTCCTCATTGTGCATGCAGATGTTAATGATCCTGAAGCCTATGCCAAGGCTCAAGCACAGTTAGACAAATTGGAGGAAACACTGGCAACTCCAATTAGCCTGCAGGCAAAAAAACATACAGCACCACATTTTGAGTCTTTAACCGGGCACGACAAGTTTATCGAATCCATTGCCAAGGTGAAGGAATACATTAAAGCCGGTGATGTCATGCAGGTTGTTCCGGGACATCGTATGGTATCGGACTTCGATGGCGAGCCTTTACAGGTTTACCGCGCACTGCGTCATCTCAATCCATCGCCTTATTTGTTTCTGGTGCAAGGGCAAACGCTGGATAATCACAAACCTTTCCATATTGTAGGATCTTCACCTGAAATTTTATCGCGTCTGGAAAATGGGATTGCGACCGTGCGTCCTTTGGCGGGTACACGTCCGCGCGGTAAAACCAAAGAAGAAGATTTGGCACTTGAACAAGATTTGCTTTCAGATGAAAAAGAGATTGCTGAACATCTGATGCTGATTGACTTAGGGCGTAACGATGTCGGGCGTGTGTCAAAAATCGGGAAAGTGCAGGTCACCGATAAAATGGTGATCGAACGTTATTCACATGTCATGCACATTGTCTCAAATGTGCAGGGTGAAGTACGTGATGATGTCGATGCGCTGGATGTATTTAAAGCCACTTTCCCGGCAGGTACGCTTTCAGGCGCACCAAAAATTCGTGCCATGGAAATTATTGACGAAGTTGAGCCGGTCAAACGCGGAATTTTCGGTGGGGCTGTCGGTTATTTAGGCTGGCATGGGGAAATGGACATGTCTATTGCCATTCGAACCTGTGTTATTCGTGAAAATAAGGTCTATGTTCAGGCTGGAGCAGGGCTGGTTTATGACTCAAATCCTGAATCTGAATGGAATGAAACCCAGATAAAAGCTCGCGCAGTGATCAAAGCGGTTGAATTATCATCAAACGGGTTGATTTTATGAGTTTTTGACGGTTTTTTTGAAAAAAACACTTGCACGGATTCTAAGTTTTGCTAAACTGCACACCGTTCCGATACGAAACGTACGAAACACTAAGAAACGCCGGCATAGCTCAGTTGGTAGAGCAACTGACTTGTAATCAGTAGGTCCACAGTTCGAATCCGTGTGCCGGCACCATCTTGGAGTACGAAGTAAAGAACAAACACTGATGTAAGTGTAAAAAATGGTGAGGTTCCCGAGCGGTCAAAGGGGGCGGACTGTAACTCCGCTACGAAAGTTTCGAAGGTTCGAATCCTTCCCTCACCACCAATTTTAAGACTTCAAATAGTGGATTGTACCAACATCGTGCGGGAGTAGCTCAGTTGGTAGAGCGGTAGCCTTCCAAGCTACATGTCGCGAGTTCGACCCTCGTCTCCCGCTCCATTTTGAAGTACAAAAATTTGCTCTTATAGCTCAGTGGTAGAGCACTCCCTTGGTAAGGGAGAGGTCTCGAGTTCAAATCTCGATAAGAGCTCCAAATACAGTTTGGCAACATTGTTGCAAAGATTTTAAAAAGCAGGCTTATTAGTCTGCTTTTCAAGTATTGGGTGTTTGGTTTTTTAAAGCGATAAGTCGATGCTGAGTTTTGCTCAGAATTGTGTTCGACGTAAACGAGGAATATAAACATGGCTAAGGCTAAGTTCGAACGTAATAAGCCACACGTAAACGTGGGC
>NZ_JBBEUE010000008.1:0-146539 GCF_037402435.1 Acinetobacter sp. NS-4
CTATAAACTACAAATGATTTGTTAAGCTGAGTTGATTCTCAGTTATCTTATTTAAATGATGAAAATTATAAAAAAGAGGTGAGCGTGTTTGAGGTATTCATACAACTCTGTGGTGGGATAGGCTTATTTCTGCTGGGCATGACTTTGATGACCGATAGCTTGAAAGATATAGCGGGTGAATCACTTAGACAATGGCTAGGAAGGTTCACAGGCTCACCTCTAAAAGCAATGAGTTCAGGCATTATCTTTACCCTAATTGTTCAGTCTTCAACCGCCACAACGCTCGCGACGATTGGTTTCGTGAGTGCTGGGATTCTAACCTTTGCACAGTCGGTTGGGGTAATTATTGGTGCGAATATTGGCACGACCAGCACAGGCTGGATGGTAGCACTCTTAGGTGTAAAATTTTCAATTGGGCAGTTTGCCTTACCTATGATTGCATTAGGAGCATTATTAAAAATTTTGGCTCAGGGCCGGGCTGCCCTGACAGGGTTGGTGATTGCAGGCTTTGGTTTACTTTTCTTTGGTATTGAATTATTGCAAGTAGCGATGTCTGGTCTGTCTGATCGTATTGATCTTTCAGTATTCACCACTGAAAGCTTTTTCTCCAAGCTTTTACTGGTCATGATTGGCTTGGTTATGACAGTAATTTTGCAGTCATCAAGTGCTGCAATTACAGCGACAATTACTGCATTGGCTAGTCAGGTCATTCAGCTGGAGCAAGCACTTTTGCTGGTCATTGGAGAAAATATTGGAACTGTGGCTACTGCAGTACTAGCCGCCATCGGTGCCAATAGCAATGCACAAAGAACGGCTGCCGTGCATGTAGGCTTTAATATTATGAGTGCCATATTTGCATTTTTTGTATTGTATCCTTTGTTTCTTTGGTTGTACCCACGAAGTGGATGGCTCTCTTCTTGGGATGCGGTGGTGATTGTGGCTGCTTTTCATACTGCTTTTAGTTTATGCGGGGCAGTTTTATTAATGCCTTTTATTGATCAATTTAAGCAGTTTTTGACTAAACTGATTCCATCAGATGAAGACAGTTTGATTCAGTCTCTTGATGAATCTAGCCTTTCAGTTCCTGCGGTAGCTATAGCGAATGCAGAACATGTAATCTTTCAAATTATTTGGCAACAATATAGATGGTTTATTGAAGCGTTTAAAGATGGGAAGCTGGTTGCAGCCAATCAACTTAAGCAGCAAGATGAACTCATCAAAAAACTTAAGGAATATTTAACAAAAATATCGGTACCTGAAAACACTGAAGAGCAAAAAAATTTATTGGCATTGCTTAGAATAATGGTTTATCTAAACGTGTTACGCAGTGATTTGGAACAGTTGTTTTATAGTTTGGATATCCGGACGCAGCCTTCTCTTTATCAGGTTGCATTAGACTTCGGTGAAATTCTTGGTAATTATTGGCATGCTGCAGCGGATTTGTCGATGGATGAGAAAAATCGACTACTGCACGATGAGTTGATTTTTCTCGAAAATTGGACTAAACAGCATCATGCTGAGCTTCGTGAAAAGATCAATCAGTATGCTGCCAGTCATCATTCAGGTGCAGCCAGAATCCTGGAATTACTTGCAGCACATCGCTGGTTGGATCGGCTAATTGCACATAGTCAGCGCTTTGTAAATGTTCTATGTGAAAAGGAAATCAGGACGGATAAGGTAACAGACGACTTGCGTGCTTAAGTGCTGGATGTAAGCCTTCTTTCAAGGTTGGATGATAAAAAGTTTATGCAGTGCTTCATCTACACTGACTTTGGCATTGATCATCCAAGCCAACAGATGGGCAGAGTGTTTAGCTGTAGAACTGAATATTTTTCTCTATAAAATCAAGCGTTTTTAACCATCGACATAGGTTTCAGCAGCTTTGTCTTGCCAATAAGAAAGAGATTGAGCTGTACTGAAATATAACGGTTAGATCAAAGAACAAGCCCTCACTTCTGTCGAGGCTTTTTTATACAAACTGTTGAAGTATAGCTGCCATCATCTCTCACAATTCTCATATTCCGGCCAGTCAGTGTAGTTTTTATTAAATTACGCTTTCACGTTATAGACCTGTCCAATTTTCTTTACTTAAAAGCGGGGGAATTAGATCATGATGTGAGAAAACTTGCTCTTGTCATTTTATGATCTTCGCTCTACAAACTCTGACAATCTTTCAATCAAACCTTCTTTAGTCTAATACGGAATTTTAAATTTTTTAATATATTGTTTTAAATGATAAAAATAACAGTGAACGAAAGTTCACCCCAAAAAATGTAACAAAAAGCCTTAATTTTAGTCTATTGGGGTCTGACATTTTCTGCCAAAAAATATTTGTCATACTTTGAAGGTATGGATTTATGCCTTTCAGGTTTTGGACAAAATTCCGCCTAAAACTCATTGTAAGTTGAAACTTAAGTCTCACAACTGGAGGTGAGTACAAATGACAGCGACAACAATGAATGTAAATGCTGTAGTGGACCAAGCCAAGTTTAAGTCGTTTCATTTGAAACTTGTGCTGTGGTGCCTGTTTATCGTCTTATTTGATGGTTACGATTTAGCAATTAATGGGGTGGTCTTGCCCTTACTGATGAAAGAATGGGGCATGAGTGCCGTACAGGCCGGTATGTTGGCGAGTACCGCCTTAGCTGGCATGATGTTTGGTGCAATGGGCTTTGGCATGCTGGCGGACAAAATTGGCCGCAAAAAAGTGATCTTAATTTGCGTTTCATTGTTCAGTCTGTTTACTTTCTTAGGCGGATTTTCCTCTAATCCACTAGAATTTGGAGTATTACGTTTTGTTGCAGGTCTGGGCATTGGCGGCGTATTGCCGAATTTAGTGGCTTTAACTTCCGAATATGCACCGCAACGTGTGCGCAGTACTTTAGTGACCACCATGTTCAGCGGCTATGCCATGGGCGGGATTATGGCAGCTTTGTGCGGAACATGGTTTACCGCAGACTATGGCTGGCAAATCATGTTCCAGATTGCGGTTATTCCTTTACTGTTTGTGCCATTGTTCTGGAAATTCCTGCCGGAATCTTTAATATTTCTGGTTAAAGCAAAGAAACAAGATCAGGCGCGTTATTTTTTACAAAAAGTTGAACCGGCTGCGCAAGTATCAGCAGATACACAATTGGTTTTAGCTTCGAATGATCAAAGCGGAAGTACCTCAGTAAAAGAATTGTTCACTGAAAATCGTGCTGTAGGAACATTCCTGTTTTGGCTTGCGTTCTTCATGTGCTTATTAATGCTTTATGCATTAGGCAGCTGGTTGCCAAAACTGATGATGGCAGCGGGTTATTCTTTAGGCAGCAGCTTAATGTTTTTACTGGCATTGAATGTGGGAGCAGTGATTGGAACAATCAGTGGAGGGGTTTTAGCTGACCGTTTTGACTTTAAACGCGTTCTGATCAGTATGTTAATTGTAGGCGTACTTTCTTTAGTTGGATTAGGCTTCAATTCGCCACAGCCGGTTATTTATTTACTGGTCAGTCTGGCAGGTGCATCCTCAATTGGCAGCAGCATTCTACTGTATAGTTATGTTGCACAGTATTATCCGGTGGCAGTACGTTCAACGGGTATAGGCTGGGCATCGGCAGTGGGCCGTACCGGGGCGATTGTCGGTCCAATCGTGATTGGCATGCTTTTGGGTATGGAGCTGCCGCATAAATGGAATTTTATCGCTGTTGCCATTCCTGGAATTATTGGGGCAATTGCCATATTCTTGATTCGTACACCTAAAAAAGTTCAAGTTGAAGCACAACCAGCCGTTTTGGCCGCGGCAAAACCTCGTCGTTCTTATAGCAGCTAAGTTTTTGCAGTGAACTGATTGAATAGCAAAAGCCTCTTTCGAGAGGCTTTTTTTATTTTAGATGTGATAAATATGTAACAGTGCAGCCATAAAAAAGCCCCGACATCCTGTCGAGGCTTTTTCGTATTCGTTAAAGGTATCACTCCTGTTCTACCTCAGCGTCCAGCTGCTTTATACTTTTATTATTTTTGTTTTTTAGAAACATCCTGTTTCTGTATGAGTTCAATATAGTCTGAATTCAGTTTCAGGCCTAGCCTTCATTTTCTGCAGTCTGTGTAAGCAAAAGCGTACAGTATTGCTTTAAAAATGTGCTTCTACGCCAAGATAGGGACCTTTAAATTTAAGTTTGGTTTCTGCATTTGAACCTTCTTCCAGCTGAATGTCCAAAATGCGATATCCGACTTTAGCACCCACGTCCACCAACACGCTATCGATGAAGTTGTATTTGAGTTCTGCCTGAGCATCGGTAATTTGCTCATCATTCAGTGCAGCAAAACTGGCTTCGGCACCCACACTTAGACCGGTAAAGGGCAGTTTTACCCCAGCCTGGGCATAAAGCATAGGGATCGTACTACTCACGTCCAAGGTGTTGGTAACGTTCTGAACAATATCTCCGCTCAGGTGTTTGGCTCCAAAACCCACATCGGCAGAGACAATATTGTCCAGCACTTCGTAATAGAGAATGAAATTTGTATAAGTGAGATCGACCTGATGGCTGTTTACTCCGGCAAAACTTTGCTCACTGTCTGCCTGTAAATGGCTATGCTTAATTTTTGCATTGGGTAAAAATGGCACCGGATGTTCAACTGCAATCGAGAATGACAGACCGTGATCATCTTGCATTTGTGCTTGTGGAAGTGGCGATGCCGGCTCGGTTAAATCGGTGCTATAGTTCCAGTAATCAATACTGCCTTTAACCGCAATCACGTCGGCTTGAGCAGAACTGAAAGCACCCAGTCCAAGGGTTAGGCAAAGAATTTTGAATGGTTGCATGAGAATCCTGAAGTTGTGTAATCCATTATTTTTGGAAAATCTTTTTGTTACTTAAATAGCATGAGTTGAGATCCAACTCAGCGCATCATATAGTGAATGATAGAAAATTGCATTGTGGTTAGTTCTCAAAATTAAAGCAAATTTAATCCAAAGCAGAGGGCAAAATATTTGAAAATGCCATGACTGCGTTGTCTATTTTTAAAACGTTAAAAAATAACGGACAATGAGATTATTGAATAACCCTAAGCTTTTATTTTAAATTAGTTTATTCCAAAAAATTTTTTATTGAATGGTTAGAATGGCGTATAAATCAGCCGATTAAATGAATATTCGCATTCAATATATTATAAAAAATAGATGCGTCGTAGAGAAATTACAGAAATTATTTTTAAAAGTGAGTATTGTTAAATTCATACAAAAGATGAGCTTGGATTTAAATTTTTAACCAAGATTCAATTTCAGGCTAATCTGTTTGCCATTTAGAACACGGCACCTACAAGGTGTGACCTCTAAATCAGACACAAGAATTATTTTTAAAGGTACTTTTTTTGCTCGCGATATAACCCAGATAACAAGCAGCATCTAAAGATACCTAAGGTTTAGGTGTTTTATGACAGATTCTCGTGAAAACTGGTCATCACGATCCGGCTTTATTATTGCCGCGGTCGGATCGGCTGTCGGTTTAGGTAATATTTGGCGTTTCCCCTACGTGGCCTATGAAAATGGCGGTGGCGCGTTTCTTATCCCTTATTTGATTGCTTTAATTACTGCAGGCTTACCGCTGTTATTTCTTGATTATGCAGTCGGGCATAGAAGTAATAGCTCACCGCCAAAAGCCTATCGCAAACTGTTCCGTGGTGGTGAAACCCTGGGATGGTGGCAAGTGAGTGTGTGTATCATCATTGGCCTTTACTATGCCAGCGTTTTGACCTGGGCAGGCAGTTATGTGTACTTCTCCATTGGCCAGATGTGGGGCAGTGATCCGGAAGGTTTCTTCTTTAAAACCTATTTACAAACCTCCGAAGCCGCAAGTTTTGACCCACGTTTTGTCAGCCATATTTTCTGGCCATTGGCAGGAATTTGGGCCTTAACCCTGGTGATTTTATACGGTGGGGTAAAAAAGGGTGTGGAACTTTCCAACAAGATTTTCATGCCATTACTGTTTGTTTTATTTACTATTCTGGTGATTCAAGCGCTTCGTTTACCGGGTGCGGTCGATGGCTTAAATGCCTTCTTTACCCCGAACTGGGCAGCCATGATGGACTACAAGGTGTGGTTGGCAGCGTATGGTCATACCTTCTTCTCGCTTTCAGTCGGTTTCGGGATCATGGTGACTTATGCCTCTTACTTAAAGCCGAAAACCAATTTAACCGGTTCGGGTTTAATCGTGGGCTTTGCCAATGCTTCTACGGAAATTCTAGCCGGTATCGGGATTTTCTCGGCGCTGGGCTTTATGGCCTATACCGCGAACAGCAATGTTCAGGATGTGGTGAGTGGCGGTATTGGTCTGGCATTTATTGCGTTTCCTAAAATCATTTCCAGCCTGGGTGCGGGTGCAGACCTGTTCGGTATCCTGTTCTTCTCTTCACTGTTTGTCGCAGGGATTTCATCTATGGTCAGTATTTTGGAAGTTCCAATTGCTGCCATGATGGACAAGCTGAAATGGGGCCGCAAGAAAGCGGTCACCATTGTCGGTGGCGGTAGTGCTGCTGTATCGATCATTTTATTTTCCAGCGTGAATTCGATTAAACTGGTGGATATCATTGATCACTTCATTAATAACATTGGCATTATCGGTGGTGCGTTGATTTCAATTATCAGTATTGCCTGGTTCAAGCGTTCGGCACTGGCCGAGATCCGGGATCACGTGAATGCCATTTCAACTGTGCAATTGGGCAAAGGTTGGGATTTCACTTTAACCGTGATTACCTCTTTGATTTTGCTGGTAACTTTAGGTATGACCATCTTTAACTTGTTATTAAAAGGTTATGGTGATTATAGTATCAGTATGCAGTGGTTATTTGGCTGGGGCTGCGTGATTTTCTGTGCTGTGGTGGCATTTGTTTTAGCCAAAATGAAAGATCGCTAGGAGAATAAACATGAATACTTCTGCAATCATCATGATGATAATTTCCATGCTGTTTTTGTGGGGCGGACTGGT
Source organism: Acinetobacter sp. NS-4 (assembly GCF_037402435.1). Taxonomy (NCBI): domain Bacteria; kingdom Pseudomonadati; phylum Pseudomonadota; class Gammaproteobacteria; order Moraxellales; family Moraxellaceae; genus Acinetobacter; species Acinetobacter sp. NS-4. The sequence goes on from NZ_JBBEUE010000008.1 coordinate 6,966, forward strand.
GTTATCCATTCTGCACTTGATGAAACATCCTGAAGAGCTGGATGAGGTTCTTGAAGAAGTCAAAGATCAACATACGCTTTAAATCCGCGAATACTTCAGTTTATACTGTTACAAATGAAAGCCATTATCATTTAAGATGATGGCTTTCTTGTTTTTAAAATGGAGCATAGCAATGCACACCATTTTGCAGCATCAAGTCTGGATCGCATTTGCAGTGACCTTTCTGGCAGGACGGAACACACCAATAAAAAAGGTGGCTCAAAAGCCACCTTTTTTTGCATTTCAGCTTAAGCCGTTTTTTCAATTCGGCAATAGAAGAAACCATCGCCATAACCCACTTTCGGGAATAATTGACGACCGTGAATTTGTTCAATGCCCCAATCGGCTTCAATTTTCACTTCTTTGGCATCTGGATGGGTGGCGAAGAACTCGACCATTTGCTGTTCATTTTCTGCTTTTAAAATCGAGCAGGTGATGTAAAGTAAGGTGCCACCGACTTTCAGTTGCTGCCACATGTTTTCCAAAATTTGCTTTTGTAAAACTACTGTTTTGGCAATATCGCCAGATTGACGCAATAAACGGATATCTGGGTGACGACGCATGACACCAACAGCTGTACATGGTGCATCCAGTACGATGCAATCTGCAAGTTCAGGTGCTGTATAAGTCACAGCATCGGCGGTTTTGAGTTCTACATGCTTGCCGTCTAGAACCAAACGATCAAGGTTTTCCACCACGCGCTTCAGGCGTTTTTCATCCTGGTCTAGCGCGATGAGTTTCTTAGGCTGGAACTTCTCTAAAATGTGCGCCGTCTTGCCGCCCGGTGCTGCACAGGCATCAATCACAAATTTACCATCAAGGTTTGGTAGTAAAGTTGCGCAGAGTTGCGCGTGTTCATCCTGTACCGAAAAACCGCCTGCTTCAAAGCCCGGAAGGCTAGGAACATGCAAACTTTCATCCATCACAATACCGACTTCTGAAATTTCACAACGATGTGCATCGATGCCTTCATCTTCCAGAATATCCAGATATTCGTCACGGCTGACTTGGCGTGTGTTGACACGTAAGGTCAGTGGCGCAATTTGTTTAAGTTCATAGCTGAGTTCATCAAACTGTTCGCCCCAGTCTTTTTTCAGACGTTTAGATAACCAGCTTGGTAAATTGGTGGCTTGCTCAAGTACGTCATAGAACTGCTCAGTTTCACGTGTCGCACGGCGTAAAATCGCATTGATTAAGCCACTGAGACTTCCCATACCGAGTTGTTTTGCAGCTTCTACAGTTTCAGAAATCGCAGCGTGAGCAGCTACACGGGTACATAAGAGTTGGTATAAACCAAGGTATAAACATGTTTCAACCACTTGGTTATCAACAGGTTTAGAAAGCAAAGGTAAAGTCAGCTGTTTCAATGCATACCATTGACGTAAACAACCCAGTACCAATTCATGGAACAAAGCACGGTCTTTGTCTGACACAATGTTCATTTGCTGCGCCAGCACAGATTGCAGCGATTGACCATTTTGGACAGCCAATAACGTCTTCACCACCTGAGCACGTAAATTGAGATCTCGGGTAGAGGCGTTGGGAGATTGCTTCATTATAAAATTTGTCCAATAGTCAGTTTTTGGGTTTGTAAAATTTGTACAGGGTTAAGCGGTTTCGCACCCGGCCATTGTAACGAGCTTAAAATAATCACGCTGCCATTGGCACAGGCAACATGCACGCCTTTTTTATCAATGGCAAGGATTTCACCTGCTTGAGCTTGAGGGGCAGCAGAGGCTTCTGAAAGTTCTGAATGCCAAACACGCAAGTTGTTTTGTTCGTCTAACTGAATGAATGCCACAGGCCACGGATTAAACGCGCGAATATTACGGTCAATTTGCACAGCATCAATTGACCAATCAATTTTAGCTTCTGCTTTTGAAAGTTTATGTGCGTAAACAGTCAATGCTTCATCTTGCACTTCACGCGTATCTAAATAATGCTGCAAGCTTTGTTCAGACGCTAAAACAGCAGCAATTGCAGTTGCACCTTGTTCTGCAAGTTTGTCGTGCAAGCTTGCTGAAGTGTCGCTTGCTTCAATCGGGCAGATGGTTTTAAACATCATATCACCGGTGTCGAGTCCAGCGGCCATTTTCATAATGGTCACGCCAGTTTCCGCATCGCCTGTGGCAATGGCACGTTGAATTGGTGCCGCACCGCGCCAACGTGGCAATAAAGATCCGTGAATATTCAAGCAACCATATTTAGGTGTGTCTAACACCACTTGCGGTAGAATTAAACCATAGGCTGCCACCACCATCACGTCGGCATTTAACGCAGCCAGTTCAGCTTGTGCAGCCAAGCCTTCTTCAGTCGAAGATTTAAAATGAAGTGGCTGGTAGACCGCAATGTTATGTTCAAGTGCCAGCTGTTTTACAGCAGAAGCAGTGAGTTTTTGTCCTCGTCCAGCTTTGCGGTCCGGTTGAGTATAGACCGCAACAATTTCATGTTCGGTTTTAAGCAGTGCAGCCAATGCAGTGGCGGCAAATTCTGGTGTACCCGCAAAGATGATTTTCACACAAAAGCTTCCAAATAAACGTGATGTCTATTATAAGGCAAAAGCATTTATTCACCTAAATTGAGTCTTAACGCATAGAGAAGATGCTTATTTTTATAAAAAAAAATTATGCAAAATTTAAAAATTATTCATGAAAGTTTTGTAATGAATTGGCAATGATGGCGTTATAGTAGATTTCATTAAAGATTTTTGTCATCAGATCGTCGAGACACATCCATCGATATATCGAGCATTCTATAGCATGAATTAGTCATCTTTAAAAACAATGACTTGTAGTATGATATGTTTAAAATTCGACTGATTTCATCTCTCGATCGTAAGATTTCGCCAGAGTGAATGAGCTCATTCAACTCAAGCACAACTTTGTTGGAATAACACAATGCCTGACTATCGTTCAAAAACATCGACACACGGAAGAAACATGGCGGGTGCGCGTGGCTTATGGCGCGCAACTGGAATGAAAGATGAGGACTTCGGTAAGCCAATTATTGCTGTCGTCAACTCATTCACGCAATTTGTTCCAGGTCACGTTCATTTAAAAGACCTTGGTCAACTCGTGGCTCGTCAAATTGAAGCGTCAGGTGGTGTGGCCAAAGAATTCAACACCATTGCAGTGGATGACGGCATCGCAATGGGCCATGACGGCATGCTGTATTCATTGCCTTCACGTGACTTGATCGCAGACTCTGTGGAATACATGGTTAGCGCGCACTGTGCCGATGCCATGGTGTGTATTTCTAACTGTGACAAAATCACCCCAGGGATGCTCATGGCTGCGATGCGCCTGAACATTCCGGTGGTATTCGTGTCTGGTGGTCCAATGGAAGCGGGTAAAGTCAAAATCCGTGGTAACGACAAAGCCATCGACTTGATTGACGCGATGATTGTTGCGGCAGATGACAACTATACCGACGAAGAAGTAGCTGAATACGAGCGTTCTGCATGTCCAACCTGTGGTTCATGTTCAGGCATGTTCACTGCCAACTCAATGAACTGCTTAACTGAAGCTTTGGGTCTGTCATTGCCAGGTAACGGTTCAACTTTGGCAACCCATGCCAACCGTAAAAAATTATTTGAACGTGCAGGCTCGTTAATTGTTGAATTGGCTAAACGCCACTATGAACAAGACGATTACAGCGTATTGCCACGTTCAATCGCAACCAAAGCATCCTATGAAAATGCCATGACTTTGGACATCGCCATGGGCGGTTCAACCAATACCGTACTGCACTTGTTAGCGGCTGCCAATGAAGCGGGTGTTGATTTCACTATGGATGATATCGACCGTTTATCACGTAAAGTACCGGTACTATGTAAAGTAGCACCAGCAAAACAAGACGTACATATGGAAGATGTGCATCGTGCCGGCGGTATTATGTCAATTCTGGGCGAACTGGACCGCGCAGGTCTGTTAATCACTGATGTTCCAACGGTTCATGAAAAAACCTTAAAAGACGCTTTGGATAAATGGGATATCATCCGTACTGAAGATCCGGACGTGTATCAATTCTTCCGTTCAGCACCGGGTGGCGTACCGACTCAAACAGCATTCTCGCAAGATCGCTACTATCAGACTTTAGATGGCAACCGTGAAACGGGTGTGATCCGTAATGCAGAACACGCCTTCTCGAAAGACGGTGGTTTGGCTGTACTTTACGGTAACATCGCGCTGGATGGCTGTATTGTAAAAACGGCTGGCGTTGATGACTCGATTCTGAAATTTAACGGTACAGCTCGCGTATTTGAAAGCCAGGATTCTGCGGTAGAGGCGATCTTGGGTAATGAAATTAAAGCCGGTGATGTAGTGGTGATTCGTTATGAAGGTCCACGTGGTGGTCCGGGTATGCAGGAAATGCTGTACCCAACCAGTTACCTGAAATCGAAAGGTTTGGGTAAGGAATGTGCCTTGCTGACTGACGGCCGTTTCTCGGGTGGTTCATCAGGTTTGTCGATTGGTCATGTTTCTCCTGAAGCAGCGGAAGGCGGTGCAATTGGTCTGGTTGAAGATGGTGACTTGATCGAAATTGATATTCCAAACCGTACCATTCACCTAGCTGTGGATGAAGCAACCATGGCTGCTCGCCGTGAAGTGCAAGAAGCCAAAGGCTGGCATCCGGTTGAAGAGCGTCCACGTAAAATTTCTAAAGCCTTGAAAGCGTATGCGATGCATACTACCAGTGCTGCGAAAGGTGCGGTACGTGAAATCTAAGCGGTAATTTTTGCAGATAAAAAGCACTCCATTGGGGGTGCTTTTTTATTTTAGAAATAAGTAGAATTTTAAAATCGTATTCGATACGCGGTAACGTCATCCGCAACTGTTCGAGGCAGACTGTAATTTTAAAATAAATGTTTCTGTGATGAGTCTTTTAATTGACAGCAGTGGTCGAGTTTTGTCGGTGAGGTGCATTGCACCGCAAGATGGTTTCCTTGCGAAGCTTCGCATCTCATTTTGACGAAACAAAAGTAACATACGAGCTCCGAATATTTAATTTTACTAAGTAAGACTCCGTCATGAGCTTCTAAACACTCAGGAACTTGTACTAATTAACCAATTAGAATTAGATTGCTTCCATAAATAAAAAAATGTTTGATATTAGGTGTTTTTAAGATTAGCACTGCCTCAGTTGACGGTTTGAGTTTTTATGTTTTCGTGTAAGCAATATTTCTACTTTTGAAAGATCAAAAGTAACAAAAATCTTTTGTCTCGCTGATGCTACTTCCCTGTAGCACAGCGAAACAGCGACATCCATGTCGCTCGGTCATGTGATTAAAGAGTTTTAAGAGTTCATCAAAAATATTTTTCTGCAGGGTAATTTCTTTTACATATCGTATGCCTTCTATACAATGATCTTAGAATAAATTACTAAAGACTGAAGCTTAAAATCGGTCATCGCCAAGGAAGAAACCAATGAGTAAAGATAATATCCGCGAGCACTCTGCCCCGGTTTACGAAGGTATTGAAAATGCGCCGGCACGTTCCATGATGCGCGCGACAGGTTTTAAAGATGCAGACTTTAGCCGTCCATTTATTGGCATTGCCTCGACTTGGGCCAATGTCACGCCGTGCAATATGCATATCGATGGCTTGGCGCGTGAAGTGGAAAAAGGCGTCAATGCCGCTAATGGTAAGGGCATTATTTTCAATACCATTACTATTTCTGACGGGATCTCCAATGGTACCGAAGGCATGAAATACTCTCTGGTTTCTCGTGAAATTATTGCCGACTCCATTGAAGCGGTGGTCGGCTGTCAGGCTTATGATGGCGTGATTGCGATTGGTGGCTGTGACAAGAACATGCCCGGTTGTATCATGGGGCTGGCGCGTTTAAATCGCCCGGGCCTGTTTATTTATGGTGGAACCATTAAACCGGGTGCCGGCCATACCGACATGATTTCGGTGTTTGAAGCTGTGGGCCAGCATGCCAAAGGTGAGATCAACGAAATTCAGGTCAAGCAGATTGAAGAAGTGGCGCTACCGGGACCGGGTTCCTGTGGCGGCATGTATACCGCCAACTCGATGGCCTCTGCCATTGAAGCACTTGGCATGAGCTTGCCGGGTTCATCAGCACAGGAAGCGGTGTCAGAAGAGAAAAAAATCGACTGTTTGCGTGCCGGTGAGGCCGTGATGAACCTGTTGCGTCTGGATATCAAGCCGCGTGACATTATGACCAAGGCGGCATTTGAAAATTCCATTAAAGTGCTGATTGCACTGGGTGGCTCAACCAATGGTGTGCTGCATTTACTGGCCATGGCGCATACCGCAGGTGTGGAACTGACCCTGGATGACTTTGTTCGTATAGGTAAAGATATTCCGGTGGTGGCAGATGTACGCCCATCAGGCAAATACCTGATGTCTGAACTGATCGCGATTGGCGGTATTCAGCCATTGATGAAGCGCATGTTGAATGCGGGCATGCTGGATGGTTCCTGTATGACTGTCACCGGTAAAACTTTGGCGGAAAACCTGGCGAATGTCGAAGACTATCCGGAAGGTCAGCAAATTATTCTGCCATTTGATGCCCCGATTAAAAAAGACTCGCATCTGGTGGTGCTAAAAGGCAACCTGTCACCGACCGGTGCGGTAGCAAAAATTACCGGTAAAGAAGGGCTGTATTTTGAAGGTCCGGCACGCGTGTTCGAAGGTGAAATTGGTGCCATGCGCGGTATTTTAGATGGCGAAGTACAGGAAGGTGAAGTGGTGGTAATTCGTGGTGAAGGGCCGAAAGGCGGACCCGGCATGCCGGAAATGCTGAAACCGACCTCTGCCATTATTGGTAAAGGACTCGGAAAATCTGTGGCACTACTCACCGATGGACGTTTCTCTGGAGGCAGTCATGGCTTTGTGATAGGGCATGTCACGCCTGAAGCCTATGAAGGCGGGCCGATTGGTCTGGTGAAAAATGGCGATAAAATTTCCATTAATGCCGAAACCCGGGAAATGACGCTGCATATTTCCGATGAAGAACTGGCAGCACGTAAAGCAGCCTGGGTCAAGCCGGAGCCGAATTATCGCTATGGCGCTTTGGCGAAGTTTGCCAAATTGACTACAGGTGCTGAAAAAGGGGCAGTGACCGATCTAAATTTAGATGTATAATTGATCATTACCTAACAAATTGTTATAAACCCTTGTAGCACACAAGGGTTTTTTTTCGAGGCTGATCTCATGTCACTGTTACGCCGTTGGTTTGATCCACTTCGATCGAGTTGGTTTTATCAAAAGCCGACTCGTCAGGTGGAATTATCTACGGAGCAGGGTTTAACCATCCACTTGCGTCTGGATGATGTCTATAGCTATCTGGCTGCACAGCAGTTACCTGAACTTGAAGAAATCTTGAGTGATGAGATCAAACCCTTAAAGGTGATCATTTCCAGTCGAACGGCAGAACCTCCCAATAACATGTCAGAAATGGAGTGGCAAAGTTACTGCCTGAACGATGCCAAAATTCTGTCCAAACAGCATCGCTTTAGTTTCCATGAAACCCCCGAACAACCGCCGCTCGAGGCCATCGCTCAAGCAGAAACCATTCTTCGCAATACTCCCTTACGCGGCCAGGATTTCCTGTATTTACTCGAAGACGTGTTCCACATGTTGTGGCAAAAACAGTATGGTAAATTGCGTACCTTGCATGCCATGGCAAGCCGCCATCATCCAGCGCAAAACTTTCCGGAACGAATTTTTAACGATGACGAAGTGCTGGTCAGCTATTTTGAATTCGGGGAGCGCAAGTATCATGCGGTGGATGATCTGCTGCGTTTGACCCGCCGTTTGAAACAACAAAAATTACTCACTGGCAATCCGATCTTCCTGATTAACCATATCGAATGGCGTGAACACCTGATCAGTGATGCGGAAGAACTGAATGAAATTCAGGCGCTGGATCCGGAACTGGATTTATATATTGCCCTGGAAGATCCGATTTCCTGGCTATTGTTGGCCTATATTAAAGAAGAACTGGCCAATTTTTATAATATTCACCTCAATGTTTACCCGCTGTCTTATCATCGGCGCGATTTGTTTGACTGGGGGCTGGCGACACGCTTGTCCAAACGTACCGAAGTGAAATTTACCCCGTTTTGCCGTCCTACCCAGCAAGCAACTTATGAGATGGCGAAACTGTTCTATAGCGTGCCTGAAGAGCAGCGTGTGGAAGCCATGTACAGCATTTTGCAGGCAGTCTGGACCAAAGGCAAAGACCTGTCATTCAGGTCGCATTTTGACCAGATCAAGCGTGATTTAGAGATCAATGAACTCACGACCGAAGATATTGCTGCCAAATTAAAAGAAAATGACATACTCTGTGAAATGAAGTCTCAGCCTGATTTTCCAGTTCTGGAGCTGCACATTGATGGTCAAAGTTATGTGTTTAATAGCTTGTACCGGGTCTGGATGATCGAAAGTATTTTTAGTAATGTTTTAGAAGACCAATATAAAAGTGAAAATGATGATAGCAAAGATGAAGAAAGAGAAATGTGAGTCTTTAGAACAGGCCCGTGCACAGATTGATGCAATTGATACCGCACTGATTGAGATGATTGCCACCCGTCAGTTTTATGTCGATCAGGCTACGCGTTTTAAGCGTACTGTGCAGGACGTACAATCTCCGGAACGGGTAGAGCAGGTCATTCAGAAGGTACGTGCACAAGCGTTAGACCTGGGAACCGATCCTGATCTGGTGGAACATTTATACCGTGAAATGATTCAGCGTTTTATTCAACGTGAATTGAAAGAAATTAGACCTTAATTTTATCCTGTTAACTCATATAAAAAATAAGACACCTGAAAAGGTGTCTTATTGATGACTTATACCTATTATGCTAAACGGTAATAGGTATAGCGCACCTGATCATTCTTATAAACCGCATGACTTTTTTGGCGGAAATCAGAAACCCATTGATTACCGGCATAGGCAGCAATATGCCCATACACATGCTTCTGGGTACGATGAATGATATAAATATCACCTTCTTTCGGATTATCGAAAGAGGGATTGATTTTTTTATAACCAATCGTCTGCAGGGTGTTGCCCCAATCTGCAGCTGCCACAGGATGGTTTAAAATTCTCGCACCAGCCGACTGTAGTGCAATTCGGATGCTTCGTGCACATTTTTTGGTACTGGTGGCTGAGGCCATATTGTGTAACTTTTGCGTGAATTTACGTACATTCAGATAGGGAATACCTTTATTTTTGGAATCTTTGGTGCCTGAACCTGCTTGATGCTTCTGGAAATTTTGGGAGATTACCGCAGTATTCTGATCTGCAGTGTTAATCATATTGCTATGATGTCCATCATAAATCATTCTTAAATCTCTACCTTATCTTCAATTGCTTTTAGAAAAAATAGACAGCATTTTCAGAACTAAAACCCGAATATTTTTTCTCTAAATAGTAAAAATGCTATGTTATTACATAGCTTATTCATGCGAAGCGCGTACTTTAAAGAGGTTCTGTTTAAAAATCCACCCGTTTTAGCCTGCAAAAAACTTAATTTTGGGCAAAAAAAGAGCTTAATTTGCCGAAATTAGGGTAAAAAATGACCATAATATGGCTCGCAAATCATACAGTTAATCTCAGCTTAATAATGTTTTATTAATTGATGGAATCTTTATGTAAACATGCAATCAATTGATTAATTATTAATCTAAAATTAACAATTTGTCATATTTATAGGGCTGGTTTTTAACATTCCACGACCGAAAAGCCTCAATTTTTTATTGAGGCTGAGTCCCAAAAACAGTGATTTTTTAATCTACTCCATTCACCTAGCATAGCTTTTGAGTTTTTAAGGATGCTGAAGATGATTGGCTTTGTGATTGGGGTATTTGCCATTGCCGGCATGATTAAAGGTACTTTGGGCCTGGGTTTACCAGCAGTTTCCATGGCTTTGCTGACGATTTTTATGAGTCCCTTCCAAGCGACTACCTTGCTGATCGTACCGTCGATGGTCACCAATTTTTGGCAGCTGTTTGCCGAAGGGCAAGTGCTGAGACTAGTGCGCCGTTTTTGGCCTTTATTGCTGGAGATTATTGCCGGTTCCATCTGGAGTATTTTCCCTACCCTGGGGCAGGGGGAATTTCAGAGCGAGGCTTTACTGGGTGCAATGCTGGCATTGTATGGCGTGTATGGCCTATTTGCGAAAAATATGCCCAATCTGGCCGCGCATGAAAAATGCTTATCTCCGATTATCGGCTATCTCGGGGGAGCATTAACTGTAGCTACAGGGGTGGTGGTGATTCCGGTAGTGCCTTATTTGCAAGCGCTGCATTTAAAACGCGATGATCTGGTTCAGTCACTCGGCTTGGCCTTTACCACTTCAACCCTTTGTCTGGCCGTATTTCTACATCAAAATCCGGTGGAAAATATTCCAATGGACTATAAGATGTCGTTGATCGCCTTATTCCCTGCATTAGTGGGAATGTGGCTGGGCACTAAAATCCGCTATCGCATTCCGGAACAAAAGTTTCGCAAGATGTTCTTTTGTGGCCTGGTGATTTTTGGCGCGTATATGGTGCTGCACCAGTTTGGCCTGATCTAAAGTCATCGCTAAAATTATCTGGAAAAGAATCAGTTTTAATTCAGCTCAGTAACCGGGATTTTTGCGAAACTAAAAACTGACTGAAATGTTGATAAGACAGCGGCAGGGCATCAAAGTTTTTTGCTGCCAATAACAGCTTGCGATTGGCCCAGTCCCCCGTCAGTTCAATTTGCTGAAATGAATAAACCGAACTTAAACGGTTGGCCGCGCGTTTTGGCATAATCGCAATCCCGACACCATTGGCCACCACCTGGGCAATGGCGGCAAAATTGGGTAAACGTAACCTGTACTGAATCGCGCAGCCGAGTAATTTGGCCTGGGTTTCAATCGATTGCTGTAAGGAGTGATATTGCATCAGGCCCACGAACGGGTAATTCAGTACATCAGCCAATTGCAGGACAGATTGATGCTGCAGTTCATGATACATGGGGCAAATCAGCACCAGAGGATCATCGAAAAATTCCAGGGTCTGTAGATTTTTTGCATTAAAAAAACTTGAAATCAAGCCAAGCTGGGCGCTGCCATTTTCCAGTGCCTGAATAATATCGTTACTTTCCGCTTCTTTTAATTCAATCTGGATATTCGGGTTTTCGAGCAGATATTGCGGCAAAAGCAGGGGCAGATATTCACTTTGTGCAGAGGAATTGCACCACAACATCATTTCACTTTGCGAACCTGTAGAGAAGGGCAGCATCTGCTGTTGCAATTGTTGAGCCTGATGCAGCAACACCTGAGCCTGTGAGGCAAAAACCTGTCCAGCAAGGGTCAGCTTGACTCCGGAAGCATGGCGGATGAATAAATGCACAGTAAACTGCTGTTCAATTTTTTTAATCCGCTCACTGGCGGCTTGCAGGGAAATCGAACAGCGTTCTGCACCTTTAGTGAGACTGCCGGTCTCTACAATATTCAAGAACAGTTGCAAATCAAAAAAGTCGAGACGCATGTGCTGAGTCTGCTCAGTGAAATTTGACTCATCATACTAAAATTTCCTCAGCATCAGAGATAAAAAAAGCAGCCTTGCGGCTGCCTGAAATTTTTAAAATATTTTAAATGGCTATTATGATTTATCGCCCCAGCTAAAAAACCAGTTCAGGATTAAAGCGGCAAAGGTCGCAGTACCAATACCACCCAGGTTAAAGTTACCAAATTGCAAAGCAAAGTCACCGGTACCTAAAATAATGGTTACCGCAGCCACCATCAGGTTTTTGTTTTTAGAAAAATCGACTTTGTTTTCAATCCAGATTTTCGCACCGGCAATGGTAATTAAACCAAACACTACAATCGACGCACCGGTTAAGATGGCCGTCGGAATGGTATGGATAATGGCACCAAATTTGGGTGATAGTCCGAGGAAAACTGCAAAGATACCGGCAAAGACAAAAATAATGGTGGAATAGACGCGGGTTACCGCCATCACGCCAATATTTTCACCATACGTGGTCATTCCGGGACCACCGACGCCACCGGATAATGTGGTGGCAATACCATCTGCCACAAAAGCCTTACCGATGTGTGGGTCCAGGTTTTCACCAGTCATGGCACTCACCGCCTTAATATGGCCCAAGTTTTCAGCCACTAAAATCAAGGCAACAGGTGCAATAATCAAAATGGCATTGGCATCGAATACCGGTGAATGGAAGGTTGGCATACCGAACCAGGCAGCCTGTTGAATGGGAGTGAAATTAATCGGCATGCCATGCCCCATGACATTGGAAACAATGTAATAGACCAAATAAGCCAGTAATAAACCGATCAATAACAGCAGACGTTGCAGCAGGCCTTTAGTAAATACCGCAATCGAGCCCATGCACATCACCGTGACCAGTGACATCCACATATTAAAGTTATTGCCAGCGACACCTTTTACCGTAACAGGTGCAAGGTTTAAACCAATGATCATCACCACGGCACCGGTTACCACAGGTGGCATGAGTTTCTCAATCCAGTTGGTGCCGGTTGCCATCACAATAAAACCAAAAATGGCATACAGAATACCGCAGGCCATAATACCGCCAGCGGCCAAGGCCAGATTGGCATTGGGTGCACCTGTACCCGAAGCGGCATAACCGGTTGCAGCAATGACCACACCAATAAAGGCAAAACTTGAACCTAAATAACTCGGTACACGACCACCGGTCATCAAGAAAAACAGAATGGTACAGATCCCTGACATTAAAATAGCCAGATTAGGATCAAAGCCCATCAAAAATGGTGCGAGTACTGTCGCACCAAACATGGCGAAAGCGTGTTGTATGCCTAAAACCACACTTTGTGCAGGCGGGAGATATTCATTGGTACCTACGGGATGTGCATCGATGCTACCTTTATAGGGACGCCATTGGGGGAACCAATTGGACATTTTTTGAGCACTCAAAAGCTAAATTGTGCACATCATACGCTTCTTTTTTAGAAGATTTAATCGCTATAATAAAATTTTATTTAAACTAATGCCCTGACTTTTCAAATATTTTTACCGAATGGTAAAAGTTTTAGCCTTTAAAAATAATGTGAAATCAATAGCTAATATTATCATTTGTACCATTGATTTATCATGAATTTTTGTTATTCCATTTATAAAAAAATATTAAAATTTTATTATATGGTCAAAAAAAGCACACTCAAGGAGTGTGCTGGTCCTTAGAAAAATAGGCTTATCCCGTATTGCGCAGTCCCGCTGCAATACCTGCAATACTGACCATCAAGGCATGATCGACCGGGGTATGCTCGGCCTGACGTTCTGCCAAATAGCGACGGCGGCGTTTCATCAGTTCAGCCTGCAATAAATGCAGCGGCAATAAATACGGTTTACGTACCCGCATAGATTGGTCCAGCACTTCATTGCTGCTGAGCAGTTGTGATTCACCTTTTAAAGCCAACAAGGTTTTTACTGCATCTTTTAAGCGCTGACGCAGTTCATTGCCCAGGATTTTTAAATCTTCATCATCAGTTAAATGCGATTCGTAATAAAGCGCTACATGACCGTCGGCTTTAGACAGAACCATTTCCAGCATATCAATCAGGGTCTGGAAATATGGCCATTGTTGCAGCATTTCATCCAGCAAATCTTTTTGGCCTTGATCGATCACTTGGTTAATCGCAGCGCCCGTACCCAGCCAGGCCGGAAGCATCAAACGGATTTGGGTCCAGGCAAAGACCCAGGGAATGGCACGTAAAGATTCAATACCACCGCTGACCTTACGTTTTGCCGGTCGTGAACCCAGAGGCAGCATCTGCAATTCAAGTTCCGGTGTCACGGTACGCAGATATTTCACAAAATGTGGATTTTCACGTACCGTTTGACGATACACCTGTACCGATAAATCAGTCATTTTGTCCATTAACTCACGCCATTCATCTTTAGGCACCGGTGGCGGTAACAAGGTCGCTTCTAAAGTGGCTGCGGTATAAATCTCCAGATTTTGTAAGGCAATGCCTTCCAGACCAAACTTGAAGCGAATCATTTCCCCTTGTTCGGTCACGCGGATGGCACCGGAAATAGAGCCTGGCGGTTGTGAAAATAGCGCTTGCTGGGTCGGTGCACCGCCACGGCTAATCGAACCGCCGCGGCCATGGAACAGGGTGAGTTGTACGGCATGTTGTTGTGCGACCGCGGTGAGTTCTTCCTGCGCACGGTATTGCGCCCAGTTGGCCGACATAAATCCGGCATCTTTGGCCGAGTCGGAATAGCCAATCATCACCTCATGCTTGCCCTGAATATGCTGTTTGTACCAATGCATATTGAACAGGGTGTTCATGGTATGGGCTGCGCCGTCGAGGTCTTTCAGGGTTTCAAATAATGGAACGACGCGCAGCGGGTGCTTAATGCCGGCTTCTTTTTGCAGTAATAATACTGCCAGTACATCACTCGGATATTCAGCCATGGAAATAATATAAGCACCCAGACTTTCTTCAGGCTGCTCGGCCAGAGTGCGCATGGTGGCAAAGACTTCCTGCACGTCCGGATGCTCAATTAGGCTCTGCTTCGGCTCATTCAAATGTTTTGGCAGTAAGGGGCGTTTGCTTTGCAATTCTTGCAACAGGAAGTTTTGACGTGCCTGTTCGGTCCAGGTTTCAAAATTGCCCAGACCCAGATATTCAGTAATGGCAGAAATGGCCTGACGATGACGACCGGATTCCTGACGGATATCCAGTTTCAACAGTTCAATGCCAAAGCAGTTGACCCGATGAATAAAATCAAGCAGTTTGCCATTGGCAATTTCAGGCAGGTTGCAGGCAATCAGTGAACGGTAGCACAGCAATAAAGGCTGCAATAATTCATCTTTGCTTTTAATCACCAGGCTGTCATCGGCATCTTGCCCTTGCAGCTTTTGTGCAAGCCAGTGACGGGTGGCCTTTAAGCGTTCGCGGGTATCGCGAAGATATTCACGGTACGGTTCAGGATGCGTATGACCGAGTGCATGCATCAGTTCATCGCTACAGTTCTGAATCGACAATTCCCAGCGCAAGTCTTCCATATCACGCAAATACAGATCAGCCGCTTTCCAGCGCGATAACCACAATACTTCCTGGGTAATGTTATGGGTGACATTTGGGTTGCCATCACGGTCACCACCCATCCATGAGGCAAAACGCACCGGTGCAACGGTTAAGGGTAAACGCTGGCCACAGTGATCTTCAACCATTTCATCCAGTTCGCGGATGAACTTGGGAACCGCATTCCACAGGGTTTGTTCAATGGTGGTAAAGCCCCATTTGGCTTCATCGACTGGCGTAGGGCGGTGCTGACGAATTTCATCGGTCTGCCAGGCAGAACAAATCAGTTGTTTGAGTTCTTCTAGTACAGCTTTGCGTTCACGTGGAGTCAGCTTTTGTTGATCGGCCTTAAACAGGCAATCATTAATGTCATCATATTTTTGAATTAAAGTTCGGCGGCTGACTTCTGTCGGATGCGCCGTGAGTACCAATTCAATTTTTAGTTCGCAAATCTGCTTGAATAAAGTATCTGCGGAAATTTCATGATCTTTGAATTTCTTGAACAGGTGATCGAGCGGATTGGGAGATGGTGCATTTTCATCAAATTCACTCTTACGGCGACTTCGAACCACATTGTACTGTTCGGCAATATTGGCAAAATTCAGAAAGTGGGTGAATGCACGGGTGAGGGGAAGAATTTCATCATCTTCCAGACTCAAGAACAGTTGTTCCAGCTGTTTTTCGGCTTCAACCTGGCCATCACGCGCACCCTTAGACAGGGCACGAATTTGTTCGACCTGATTAAACAAATCTTGTCCAGCATGCTCCTTGAGGGTTTCTCCCAGCAGGTTCCCAAGTAAGCGTACATCCTCACGCAGTGGAGCATCAATTTGTTGAATCATTTTTTTCATTCTCCTAGGCTTCTATTTTGAATATACCCCGATTCAATAACATTCCAAGTAGGGGGCAGACAAAAGTCGGTAATCTTTTGCTGCTAAAACTCGCAATTGAGGTGCCGTTTGCGCAGTCAGGAAAATGGAACAATAGTTTTTAAGGTTTTTTTTGATATTTCAGCATAAAGATTTCAATGCTGTACTGAATAATCTGCTGCCTTTCTTCAGCAGTAGGCACTTCCCGCACCCCAAGCAGCACTTCATGATGGCGCATGCCCAACAGTAAAGAAAGGATCAGTAAGGTCAGGTTTTTTAATGCTTCTGGCTGAATAAAGCCCAGTTCGATGGCCTGCTGAAAAAAGTTTTCCCACAGCGCATTCATACGCAGATGGCAGGCATTATAAAATGTCTGTGCTAGTGGATTTTGTTCCGCCGCCAGTTCCACCAATAAGCGTTCCAGTTTGATGGCTTCAGGCAAGTTGGTGATATTGAGGGCCAGCTCACAGGCATGCACAAATTCTTGATAAAAATTACTGTTGGCTTGCAGGTTTAAGGGGCGAGCACTGAGTAATTCTTCGCATGTTGCAACAATGGCACAGACAAATAAATTGGCTTTGTCCTGAAAGTGATTGTAGACCGTCAGTTTGGTGACACCCGCTTCCTGGGCAATCTGGTTCATGCTGGAACCATGGTAGCCACACCTTAAAAATAAGCTTTTTGCTGCAGTTAAAATGCGCTGACGTTTTTCTAAGTCTTTGGGGCGACCCACATTTATTTGCACAATTTTTTCCAAAAAAATGAAAAAGGTCATTGATTTGACCCTCGATTCCCAATTAATGTACCGATAAGTATATTAATTAAAAAACGATCAGTTTAAGATAATGCTTATTTTGCCCTAAAAAACATTTTGAGATAAGAGCCAACCTCATGAGCACAGTAAAGATTGCAGTAAAAACCGCCCTTGCCAGCATGATGATTATTTGCAGTGTGACTTTATTGGGCTGCAGCACGGAGGCAACCGAAACAGAACAGGTTCCGTTTGTGATGGTGACTCAGCCGAACAGTACCCATAACGAGCAGAAAAGCTATGCTGGAGATGTGCAGGCACGCCAGCAAACGGCTTTGGCCTTCCGGGTGGGCGGACAGATTATCGAACGTTATGTCGATGTGGGCGATCAGGTCAAAGTGGGGCAGGTACTGGCAAAACTGGATGTGAAAGATGCCCAGCTGCAGCTCAATGCAGCAAAAGCACAACTGGAAAGTGCTCAGTCGGCCGCAAAAATTGCCGCAGATGAACTGCAACGTTTTAAACAGCTGCTACCGATGAATGCCGTGAGCCGTTCACAATACGACGCGGTGGATAACCAGTATAAAGCGGCGATGTCAGCTTTAAAGCAGGCACAATCCAATTATCAGGTTACGAGTAACCAAACTGGTTATAACCAGCTGATTGCCAATAAAAACGGGGTGATTACCGCGCGTAATATTGAAGTGGGGCAGGTGGTCGCTGCGGGGCAAGCCGCGTACCAAATGGCGATTGCCGGCGATCGTGAAGTAGTAATAGGCGTGCCGGAACAGGCCATTTCAGAAATTAAAGTCGGTCAAACGGCGTGGGTGACCTTGTGGTCCAAGCCTGAAGACAAATTTTCCGCTTATGTGCGGGAAATCTCTCCGGCAGCCGATCAGTCCCGTACCTTTAGTGTCAAGGTGGCCTTGCGTGAAGGAAACGCTGCCATTCAGCTGGGCCAGAGTGCACGGGTGTTTTTTAACCACACCCAAAACAATGTACTCAGCGTGCCTTTGTCCAGTGTCTCGGCCAATGACCAGCAGGCTTATGTCTGGGTGGTGAAACCTGATCAGACCATTCATAAGGTGGCGGTAACATTGGGGGCCTATGGCCGTGACAGCGTGCCGGTATTGTCTGGCCTGAATCCGCAAGATTATGTGGTGATTGGCGGCGTGCACTTATTGCGTGAAAAACAAAAAATCCAGCCGATTGACCGTGAAAATCGTGCTGTGAAAATTTCGGCAGGAGCTGCATCATGAATTTAGGCATGAACTTTAACCTGTCGGAATGGGCACTGAAAAATAAAGGCCTGATCCTTTATTTCATGCTGCTGCTGGGTATAGTCGGTATCGTTTCCTATTCCAAACTGGCACAAAGTGAAGACCCGCCGTTTACCTTTAAGGTGATGGTGATTCAGACCTATTGGCCGGGAGCAACCGCACAGGAAGTGTCCTTGCAGGTGACGGATCGTATTGAAAAGGAACTGATGAGTACCGGCAATTACGAACGCATTATGGCCTATTCGCGTCCCGGTGAGTCACTGGTGACTTTTGTCGCCAAAGATTCATTACGCTCCAGTCAAATTCCCGATGTCTGGTATCAGGTACGTAAAAAAATCGGTGACATCCAGCATCAACTGCCGAGTGGCGTACAAGGGCCTTTCTTTAATGATGAATTTGGCGATACCTTCGGAAATATCTATGTCTTGACCGGCAAAGATTATGACTACGCCATCTTGAAGGAATATGCCGACCGTTTGCAGTTGCAGTTGCAGCGTGTCAAGGATGTTGCAAAAGTCAATCTGGTGGGCCTGCAAGACCAGAAAATCTGGATTGAACTGTCCAATACCAAAGCGGCACAACTGGGCATCCCGGTCACCGCGATTCAGCAAGCGCTACAACAGCAAAACACCATGGCCAGTGCTGGTTTCTTTGAAACAGGAACCGACCGCATTCAAATGCGCGTTAGTGGCCAGTTGCAAAATGTCGATGAACTCAAGCACATGCCGCTTTTGGTGGCAGGCAAAACCATTCAACTGGGCGATGTTGCCGAAATCTATCGCGGCTTTAGCGAACCGGCCCAGCCACGGATGCGCTTTATGGGCGAAAATGGCATTGGCATTGCAGTTTCCATGCGTAAAGGCGGCGACATTCTGGCTTTAGGTAAAAATTTAGAGACCGAATTTGCCCATTTACAAAAATCTTTGCCTTTGGGCATGCAGCTGAAAAAAGTCTCCGATCAACCGGTTGCAGTGAAACGCAGCGTGAATGAATTCATGAAAGTGCTGACAGAAGCGGTGATTATCGTGTTGCTGGTCAGCTTCTTTTCTCTGGGTTTTCGTACCGGTCTGGTGGTGGCATTTTCCATTCCACTGGTGCTGGCCATGACCTTTGCCGGCATGAATATATTTGATGTCGGACTGCATAAAATTTCACTCGGCGCTTTAATTCTCGCGCTCGGTTTATTGGTGGATGACGCCATTATTGCGATTGAAATGATGGCCGTGAAAATGGAGCAGGGCTATAGCCGGCTGGAAGCCGCAGGTTTTGCCTGGAAAACCACGGCTTTTCCAATGCTGACCGGTACCTTGATTACCGCAGCCGGCTTTTTACCGATTGCCACTGCAGCATCCAGTACCGGTGAATATACCCGTTCCATTTTCCAGGTGGTGACCATTGCCTTGGTAGTGTCATGGTTTGCGGCAGTGCTTTTTGTCCCATATTTGGGAGATAAGTTACTTCCAGATTTTAATAAAGATCTGATCCAAAAAGCGCCGTGGTATCAGCGCTTATGGGCACGCTTACGCAAGCAGCCAGAACCGCAAGCTGTGCTGCATCATGCCGGTGAACATCATGATCCTTATCAAACCCGGTTTTATCAAAAGTTTAGATCCTGGGTAAATAAGTGCCTGACCTATCGTAAAACCGTGATTGCCACCACGGTCGGTATTTTTGTGCTGTCGGTGCTGATGTTTAAACTGGTGCCACAGCAGTTCTTCCCGCCATCCAACCGTGCCGAAATTCTGGTCGATTTAAAACTGGAAGAAGGCGCATCGCTCACGGCCACAGAAAATGCGGTGAAAAAAGTGGAAAAATTCCTGTCGACCAAACAGGGCATCGACAACTATGTGGCGTATGTCGGCACAGGTTCCACCCGCTTTTATTTGCCGCTGGATCAGCAATTGCCACAAGCCAGTTTTGCCCAGTTTGTGGTCTTGGCTTCCTCCCTGGATGACCGCGATGAAATCCGCAAATCCCTGGACCAGGAAATCCGCAAACTGCTGCCGGATGTGCGTACCCGGGTATCGCTGTTGGAAAATGGCCCGCCAGTCGGTTATCCATTGCAGTACCGCGTTTCCGGTGAAGACCTGAATCTGGTGCGTCAGTGGGCGCATAAAGTGTCGGCGGTCATTGCAGATAATCCGAATACCACCAATGTCCATCTGGACTGGGGTGAGCCAAGCAAGGTCATTCAGCTGAATATTGATCAGGACCGCGCCCGTCAAATGGGGGTATCGACTTTAGATTTGTCGCAATTCCTGAACAGCTCCATCAGTGGTGCCGTGATTAACCAGTATCGTGAAAAACGTGAACTGATTGACATCCGTTTACGTGGGGATCAGAACGAACGGATCAGTGTGGAATCACTGTCCAGTCTGGCCGTACCCACTGCCAATGGGGGCTCGGTGCCATTGGCGCAAATTGCCAAAATTGAATATAAATTTGAAGATGGCCTGATTTGGCATCGTAACCGTTTGCCGACCATTACCGTACGTGCCGATATTCGCACCAACTTGCAGCCGGCTACCGTAGTGAATGAACTGGCCGATCAAATGGATCAGCTGCGTGCCGAACTGCCAAGCGGTTATCTGATTGAAGTGGGCGGTACAGTAGAAGAGTCAGCACGTGGACAAAACTCGGTCAATGCCGGTATGCCGTTCTTCCTGGCGGTGGTGATGACCTTGTTAATGATTCAGCTCAAGAGTATGTCACGCGCATTTATTGTGTTTTTAACTGCACCTTTAGGGCTGATTGGGGTAGTGCTGTTTCTATTATTGCTGAATAAACCCTTTGGTTTTGTGGCGATGCTGGGAACCATTGCACTATCGGGCATGATCATGCGCAATTCTTTAATCCTGATTGACCAGATTGAACAGGATATTCAGGCTGGACATGATCCCTGGAATGCCATTATTGATGCAACCGTGCGTCGTTGCCGTCCGATTGTGTTGACAGCGCTGGCCGCAGTACTGGCGATGATTCCTTTATCACGCAGTATTTTCTTTGGTCCAATGGCCGTTGCCATTATGGGCGGCTTGATTGTGGCGACCCTGCTCACCTTGTTCTTTTTACCTGCATTGTATGCACAATGGTTTAAAGTGCAAAAAAATAGCCAAACGGAGTAATTTTTTGACAATAATCAGGTGCGAAATGTTGAAAATTTCAATATAGTAGCACCTAATATTTGTATACATTTTTATCAAGCAATTTACTGCATATTAAAACTCTAAACATGCGGTAAATGGGGTTGAAACGCACATGAAGCAAGACAACTTAAGCCGACTTCGCCGTTCCGTTGCGATTTCCTATGTCTTGATGTTTTTCGCGTTATTTACTGTGATTAGTGGCATATTTGCTTATTGGTTTGCGCGAAAAGTCACACAGGTGGATGAAGTGGAGGTCTGGCTTGAAGCCCAAGCCCTCTGGATTATGCGTAATATTGTGATTTATATGATTCTGGTGTGTTTTGCAGCACTCTGGTTTATTCCGCTGATTTTCTTTTATTGGGATAGTGCAGTTTGGGTAAAAGGTTGTACTGTTGCAGGCGTGGTTTTCGCCATGATTGCCTTCTTATTCCTGTTGAATGCCTGGCTTAAAGGGATTTCCCGATTTTTCAAAAATAAAGCCGTTTTCTAAGCTGGATAAATTTTTTTTCCCCTCGTCCCCTTGTAAAATTTGTTTCCATCCCCAATTTCACTCCACAGTTAAGTATTAAATAAAATTCCGTGAGGAGCATCGCCAGACATGGCTAAACGTGATTATTATGAGGTTTTGGGCGTCGCTAAAACCGCTAGTGATGATGAAATTAAAAAAGCCTACCGTAAGTTGGCGATGAAATATCATCCAGACCGTAACCCGGACAACCCTGAAGCTGAAGAAAAATTTAAAGAAGCTGCTGAAGCTTATGAAATTTTATCCGACAGCGAAAAACGCAGCATGTATGACCGTATGGGGCATAACGCCTTTGAAGGCGGCATGGGCGGTGGTGGCTTCGGTGGCGGTTTCAGCGCAGAAGACATTTTCAGTCAGTTTGGCGACATCTTTGGTGGTGCGTTTGGTGGCGGCGGTGGCCGTGGTCAGCAACGTGCACGTCGCGGATCAGACCTGCGCTACGTTATTGAATTAACGCTTGAAGAAGCGGTTAAGGGTGTGAAAAAAACCATTACCTTTACTGCACCGGCACCTTGTGAGGCCTGTGATGGTAAAGGTTCTAAAAACCCGAACGATGTTGAAACCTGTAAAACCTGTCATGGCGCAGGTCAAGTGCGCATGCAGCAAGGTTTCTTCTCTGTTCAGCAGACTTGTAGCACTTGTCGCGGTCAAGGCAAAATCATCAAGAACCCATGTAACACCTGTCATGGTTCAGGCGTAAAAGACCGTCAGCAAACCCTTGAAGTGACCATTCCCGCAGGAGTGGACAATGGCGACCGCGTACGTTTAAGCGGTAAGGGTGAAGCGATTCGTGATGGTCAATCCGGTGATTTGTACGTAGAAGTAGTCGTGCGCGAGCATGAAATCTTCCAGCGTGATGGTGCAGACCTGTATATGGATGTGCCAGTCAGCATTGCTGATGCTGCCTTGGGTAAAGAAATTCAGATTCCAACGTTGGATGGCCGTGTCAGCCTGAAAATTCCTGAGGGAACTCAAACTGGCAAAATGTTCCGTCTACGTGGTAAAGGGGTTAAACCGGTACGTACTAGCATGCAGGGTGACTTGCTTTGCCGCGTAGTGGTAGAAACACCAGTGAACTTGACTGCTCGTCAACGTGAGTTATTAAAAGAATTGCAAGAAACGATGGATGGTGATGACAATAAATCATCTCCAAAGAAAAAATCGTTCTTTGGTCTGTTTGATTGATTTCAGATACAGTTTGAAAAAAGGGGGAATATTGAATATTCCCCCTTTTTTATAGCTATTTAAGCGATTATTCGATGATCGGTTTGTCAATAGCCTCGACATCTATCAGTTGCGATACTGTTTCCGAATGGGGAGTTGGCTCAGTTGTTACTGGTTTTTTTTCTGAGCCTTGATCTTGCATAGTCGGATGTGTGCTGACGTTAATTTTAACTTTCGACAAGCTTTCTAAAGTATCCCCTGCTTGGACTGTAGGTTCTGCCCATGCTGTGGTAACCAGTGTTGCCACAAAAACGGTTAACGCGATTTTTTTCGAATTCATGCTGATCTCCTTATAATTCATCTTTTGATCGTTCGTGTTGCGTAGTTTGCGCAGTGATGTTTACAGGGAGATGAAAATCAGCAGAAAAATCATTTATTTTTAACGCTGAACTTTCAATACATGAACTAGTTGAGGCTGAGCTGTTACATTGTGCCTGGGCATAAGTATTAGTAAGGACCAGTTTCTCTTTTTTTTCAATAAAATATTTCAGACCGAAACTTAGTGTTATTACAGAGTTTTGATATAGTAAGAACAATTTAGAATCAACATTGGGAATATGTTATGTCAGCAGCTCCACGCATTGGTGTATTGGGTGCAGGCGGCCGTATGGGACGCATCCTTATTCAGGCAGTGAAAGAAGCAGGTTATCAACTTGCAGCAGCAGTTGAACGCCCTGAAAGCAGCCTGATTGGTGCAGATGCCGGTGAGATGGCAGGTATTGGTGCTGTTGGTGTAAAAGTGGTGGGTAGTCTGCAAGACGTTTTGCAAGACTGTGACGTGGTGATTGATTTTACTGCACCAGTTGCAACTGCCCAGCATTTAAAATTATGCCGTGAAGCAGGCGTGGCAATTGTGATTGGTACTACCGGTATGAATGACGAACAAAAAGCCTTCCTGGATGACAGCGCAACTCAAACTCCTGTGGTCTATGCAGCAAACTATTCGGTTGGCGTGAACGTTTCTATTAAACTGTTGGAACTTGCTTCCAAAGTGTTTGGTGATACTGTTGATATTGAAGTGATTGAAGCGCATCACCGTCATAAAGTCGATGCACCGTCAGGTACAGCATTGATGATGGGTGAAGCCATTGCCGGTGCTTTAGGTCGTGACTTGAAAAAAGATGCGGTTTATCATCGTGAAGGGCATACGGGTCCACGCGAACGTCAAAGTATTGGTTTCCAGACTATTCGTGGTGGTGATATTGTCGGTGAACATACCGTAATGTTTATTGGCGAAGGTGAACGTGTTGAAATCACGCATAAAGCAACCAACCGTATGAACTTTGCTGCAGGTGCAGTACGTGCCGCAGCTTGGGTGGTGGGCCGCGAAGCGGGTAAATATGACATGAAAGATGTACTGGGTTTTAACGATATTAAGGTATAAAAAATCGTTAAAATCATTTATAACAATACACAGCAAAATTAAAATAAGAAGCACAATGGAATGAAAAAAGTGATATTCATGGCTTGTGCAGTAGCAATGCTTGCTACTGCACAGGCTAAACCTGTAGATAATGCCAAGCTCAGTATTAACAAGAATAATATTAAGGTTTGGACCTATCAAAACAGTCAAAACCCGGTATTTTTATATAAAGCTGAAACCACCTACGATACGCCTGTTGAAAAAGCTGTTGGTCTGATTCTAGATGTCGACCATGCGGTGAAATGGGTGCCGTATATGGGCAGTATCAAAGTCCTTTCACGCGACGATAAAAAAGGTGAGTTTTTATTGTATATGGTGCTGGATTTTCCTTTTCCGCTGAAAGATCGCGATTTAGTGGTACAAGGTAAAATGATGAAAGATGCACAGGGCATCATCAGCATTAAAAACAAGGCAGTCGATAAAGGCTATCCGAAAAATCCCGATTATATTCGTTTAACCCATTATGAAGGGGATTGGACTTTTCAGAAGTTAGCTAACAATAAGGTTAAGGTTTCAACGTATGGTTATGCCAATCCAGAAGGTTCTATTCCTTTAACTTTTGTGAATATGTTTGTACAGCAACAACCTTATCAGATGCTGCAAAAGATGAAAGCAGAACTCGTCAAATCCTCGAATATTCCGCTGTTACCTGAAGCTTTACGTTAATCAGGAAAAATAAAAAGTCCGCATGATGCGGACTTTTTTCTTGGCTGTATTTTATTAGCAGGGCTGATAATCCACTGCTTTGTGAGCTACGAGTTTGATTTGAATCAGTACCGTAAAGCACCTAGACTGAGTCCGGCACCAGAAAATGAAACCGCAGTGTAGCTCAGTCCCATATTCAGTACGGTTGCACCTAAGGCATTACCGAGATTAAAGGCACCAATGTTGACTGAAGATGCCAGCCTTGGTGCATCGTGTGCAACTGACATTACCCGTATTTGTAGGGGAGAAACCACAGCAAAGGCAGCAGCACCCCAAATGACTAAAGCTAATCCTGCACCGATAGCCGTCGTCGCTAAAACAGAAAAGAGCATCATCAGCATTAACAGTATTAACAGTATTAAAAAGCCAATCAGGGTTTTATCTAAAGACAGGTCGGCAAACTTACCGCCCAAATGATTGCCGATGGAACAACCATAATAGACTCAGTATTTAAGTTTTAAGATGATCGCAATTTTGAACAATTTATTGTTGCTAAAAAATAGGTGAATTTGCAAAATATTATTGATTAAAAATCAATAAATGAGCGGAAGATGAAATCGACCATCGATGAATTACAGGCCTTTGTGACCATTGTAGATAGCGGCTCGATTGTCATGGCAGCCGAGCGCTTAGCACAGACTACCTCAGGAGTCAGTCGTGCTTTGCAGCGTCTTGAAAACAAGCTGAATGTGACCTTGTTGGAACGGACTACCCGTAAGCTTAAATTGACCCAGGAAGGGCAGTTATTTCTAGAAAAAGCCCGTAAAATTCTCAATGATCTGGCTGCAGCCGAAGATGCATTGCTGCAATCGGATAGTGATACTTCCGGTCTGATTCGGGTGGACTCCGCCACACCCTTTATTTTGCATGTCATTGTGCCGCTGATTCAGGAGTTTATTCAGCATTATCCGAATATTGAAATTGAACTGAATACTCATGATCAGATCATTGATTTACTGGAACATAAAACCGATGTCGCAATCCGTTTTGGTGAATTGCAGGATTCAAGTCTGCGCGCCAAATTATTGTGCAGAAGCCGACTCTATATTGTGGCCAGTCCGATCTATTTAGAACAGAAGGGAATACCGCAATCCGCTGCGGATTTATCGCAGCATACCTTACTGGGTTTTAGTCAACCGACACATTTAAATAGCTGGCCAATTCAGTTGCATGGTGAAGATTTTAGCGTACATCCTAAAATCAAGGCATCCAGTGGTGAAACAGTTCGCCAGCTGACTTTAGAAGGAATCGGAATCAGCTGTTTATCACGTTTTTTGGTGGAAGAAGATTTACAGACCGGCCGCCTGAACGCCTTATTTGAAGATCAAATTCATCTACGTGAGCAAAAAATCCATGCGGTTTATTATCGGCAAGAGCACCTGCCGAAACGGGTGCATCTATTCATCGAGTTTCTTGCGCGGAAGCTTGCAGGATATTTATAAGCGATTTAAATGTGAAGTATCTATGGAAATCTACCCAACTGTATCGGTTGGGTAGACTAAAATTTAGCAAGATGAAAGAAAAATTAGAAATTAGCTTTTAACACAATACGATAACGGGCTTTACCGGAATGTAGGTGTTCAATTGCTTGATTGAGTTGCGACATCGGAAAAACTTCAATTTGCGGTGCAATATTTTTACGCGCAGCAAATTTCAATAACTGACGCAGTGCAGCAGGAGAACCTGTCGGTGAACCAGTTACTGATTTAGCACCCCCAATTAGCGAACCAGCTGAGATCTGCATCGGTTCAAGCACCAGACCCAGCATATGTACCGTCCCGTTTGGAGCTAGAGTGCTTAAATAGGCCGACCAGTCCAGAGTGACATTAACGGTACTCAGCAATAAATCAAACTTACCACGGTGTGATTTAATGTCCTGAAGGTCGCGGCTATTCACCACATGATCTGCACCCATGGCCTTTAGCTCTTCAGTCTTATCCAGATTAGAAGTAAAGGCGGTAATTTCACAGCCCCAGGCTTTCAGCAGTTTGATCGCCATATGACCTAAGCCGCCAATCCCGATCACACCCACATGATGTATGGCCTGAATTTGATGTTTTAGAATTGGATCAAATACGGTAATACCACCACAGAGCAGAGGGCCAGCACTTTCGGGATCCAAATCTTCAGGTAGGGGAATAACCCATTGCCAGCCGGCACGAACCTTATCGGCAAAGCCACCCGCATGTCCGACAATCGTAGCGACCTGTCCACCAGTACACATGACTTGCTGACCTGAAATACAGGGATCACAATGTTGGCAGCTTTCTGCAGTCCAGCCAATACCTACGCGCTGACCTACTTTTAGGCCTTTGGCTTCTGAACCCAGCTGGGTAATGGTGCCAATAATTTCATGTCCTGCCACCACAGGATAAACCGAAGATTTCCAGTCATTGTTGATTACGGAAATATCGGAATGACATAGACCACAATATTCGACTTTAACTTCCACTTGATGCGGCTGCAGTTCTCCGGCATCAAATTGGTAGGGCTCTAGTGCTGCACCGGCCTGCATGGCTGCATAGGCATGGATAATATTATTACTCATGGCAAAATCCTTTCATGATCATTTTAATGATGAACTTGTTTTAAACGCGCAGTGATTTTCATGGTCATTGACCATACCCACAGCCTGCATAAAGGCATAACAAGTGGTGGGTCCAACAAATTTAAAGCCTTTCTTTTTTAAGGCTTTGGATAGTGCAAGGCTAATATCGGTTTGGGCCGGTGCCTGACGATAATCAGGAACATCATTGACTACAGCCTGCTGATTGACGAAACTCCATAACCAGTCGCTGACATTGCTGTGTTGTTGTTTTAATTGTTGTATTAAATGTTGCCAGGCAATGGCATTGTCTCGAATCGCTTTGAGCTTGCCGATATGCCGGATCAAGCCGGCATCCTGCAGTTTGTCTTCAAGTTCTGCATCACTGAACTGGGCAATCTCGGCAATGGGATATTGAAAGAAATGCTGCCGATAGCTATCGCGTTTTCTCAGCACGGTAATCCAGGATAAACCTGCTTGCTGGCCTTCCAGACACAGCATTTCAAATAAATGCGCTTCATCATGACTGGCTTGGCCCCACTCATGATCATGGTAGGCCATATAAGCAGGATCATTTGAGCACCAGCCACAGCGTTGAATCGACATTGTGATGCCCCTCAGCTACTTATAGCTTAAATTCGGTCCATTGATCTTGCTGGTTATCCCAGTAATACAGTTCGGCTTGCGGTAAATCGGTGAATTGAATCCACATGTCCTTACCGGTTTTTTCGGCAAAACCGGTACTGATCAAAAGCGCTTCTTCAGTAATTTCCATCACCCAGCCCTGGTGGGTTTGTCCCGCCAAAACAATTTTTTGCTGGTTGCCTGATTCAGCAAATTCGACCAAACGGTTGATCAACGCTTCTGACATGAATAGTTCCTAAAAATTAACGTAAATACGGATAGGGATTGACCACACCACGACCTTTACCCTCAAGATAAATGCCGTAATGCAAATGCGGGGCAGTATGGCGTGCATTGCCGGTATTGCCGACATAGCCGATGAGATCACCTTTTTTCACATAATCACCAACATGTAAATTGCGCTTATGATCATCAAGATGCGCATAGTAATGCCAGCTTCCACCCGGTCCCAAAATCCAAACCACTTTACCACCCAAATTGTTATTGCGTAAGTCGGCAATGAGGCCTTCTGTGGCACTAAACACTTTTGTTCCACGTGGAGCCATAATGTCAATGCCTTCATGGGTGCGGCCACTACTTCGGGAAGCGCCCCAGGTATCTTTTAACTGTTTGGCCTTGATATTTTGTACAGGAATAGGCAAGGATGATTTCAGTTGCATACTCTTCAGCTTTTGCACCTGAGCTGGAGGAAGTGGGGTAGTGGAAGGCTTTTTCGGCGTCGAGGTACATGCTGCAATCCATAAAATGCTCAAACCCAAAAATAAGGTCGAAATAAAACGTAGCACGCGGCATCCTTTTTTCATGCTTATGACTATGAAAATTCTTTTAAAGTCTTATGCCTGACTATGTCATAAATTTACAGCAGAGATCAATTTTTTCATTGCAGTGGGCAGGCCCATGGCTGTTGCCTTTTGTGGCGTTAACCATGTGCCATTCAGCTCGATTGCAAGATGTTCCTGCTGATCCGCATCCAGCTCAAAACACAGGGCTTCCAGTTGCCAGGTAAAATGGGTAAAGCTATGGCTGATTGCAGCGCGATGCAGCAGTTTTTTTAAGCCTAAAGATTGGCACAGCTGCTCAAATTCGGCAGCATCTTCAATAATGGGCAGGCACCATAAGCCGCCCCATAGTCCACTATTGGGGCGTTGTTGCCATAACCATTGACCATGCGACTGAATCAGCAAAACTTGTGCTGATTTTACCGGAACAGGTTTTTTGGCCTTTTTAAATGGCAGTTCGGTTTCTAGCCCCTGCTGATGTGCTTTGCAGTGCTGTTGCATCGGGCAATATAAACACAACGGTTTTTTCGGCGTACAGATGGTCGCACCCAAGTCCATAATCGCCTGGGTATAGTCATGATTACGCTCAACCGGGCAAAGCTGTTCTGCCAGCTGCCACATGGCACGTTCATGCACAGGCTTGGACAGATCATCCTCAATGGCAAAGAAACGCGCCAATACCCTTTTGACATTGCCATCCATAATCACGCCGTACTGACGTAAACCCAGTGACATCAGGGCCCCTGCAGTAGACGGGCCAACTCCGGGAAGCTCGATCCATTCTTCTAATGTAGCTGGAAAATGACCTTGACGAGCCACCATTCCCGCAGCTTTATGCAAATTTCGGGCACGGGCATAATAACCCAGACCAGCCCAATACGGTGCC
The DNA here is from genome assembly GCF_037402435.1 of Acinetobacter sp. NS-4. NCBI lineage: Bacteria > Pseudomonadati > Pseudomonadota > Gammaproteobacteria > Moraxellales > Moraxellaceae > Acinetobacter > Acinetobacter sp. NS-4. The sequence goes on from NZ_JBBEUE010000008.1 coordinate 36,830, forward strand.
ACATCATCCCAACTGGCCTGTCCTAAATCTTCAACTGTGGGAAAGTGCTCAATAAAACGCTGAAAATATTGCAGCACGGTCTTAACTTGGGTTTGCTGTAACATGATTTCAGAGACCCAGACCTTATAAGGATCATCTACCACTTGCCAGGGCAAATCATGACGACCATGAATATCAAACCAGGAAAGCAGGGCATCGGCAAAAGAAAACTGTGACATGTGAACCGTAGATTGGGAATAGATGAATAGTATAACGAAAATTGTCTGGGACTGCGGTGGTGCTAGAAGCAAAAAAATGATGCCGAAGCATCATTTTTTGATTGATAAAGCCCAGTCCATTTTTATTCGCTAAGCATGCCCCAACGCTCATCCAATTTCAGGGTTTGGCCTTCATAGCGTGGAATAATATGGATGTGCAGATGTTCATCCGCCTGACCAAACACCGCACCATCATTAAAGCCAATATGGAAACCTGAAGGATGGTAACGTAACTTTAATTCATTACGGGCAAGCTCAAGCAGGGACATCAAACTTTTACGTTCTTTATCTGTAATATCAAAAAAAGAGCTGATATGGCGCAGAGGAACAATAACCGAGTGACCTTTAGATAAAGCATTTGGCTCGGGTAAAATTACACCGAAATCATTTTTATCAATGATGTCATATTCATCAAAGTTACAATATGGGCAATTATTTTCAGTCATTGTTCTATCCTCTCTTAAATGATCCATGTCACTGGATGGGTAAAAATAGCAGAGCCATTTTCACCTTCATCGTTATTCACCAAGTTGCTTTTTAAATAATTGGTACATGGCAGATAAACCTTGCTGTTCAGCTGCCGCGTTATAACCCAGGTCAACTCCATTGGCTTTGGCACGCTCGTCTGCAAGCGGGTTGCTAAAGCCATGTTTAGCACCTTCAAAGATAATGACTTTATGCTCAACTTGAGCAGCATGCATTTCGTCTTTAAAGCGCGCTACATCTTCCAGGCTGACCATGCTGTCCAGTTCTCCGTGAAGCACTAAAATTTCTGCTTTCACCTGTCCGGGTTGTGCCGGGGCTTTCGGGGTCAAGTTGCCATGAAAGGTCGCTACAGCCTGTAGATTTGCTCCGGAACGTGCCAGATCAAGTACCACCTTACCACCATAACAAAAGCCTACAGCTGCGAGTTTATCTGCATTTACTTCTTCTTGCGCAGCTAATGTGGCTAAACCTGCGGACGCACGAGTCACAATTGTTTCAGGATCTTCAAAGGTTTGCATCATCCATTCACTAGCCTGAGGCACAGCCGTGGTGACTTTTTTATCTCCGTACATATCAATGGCAAGAGCCGCATAGCCGTGTTCGGCCAGCTCGCGCGCACGTTGTTCGGTGTAATCATTTCGTCCCCACCATTCTGGCGCAACAATAATGCCCGCGAGCGGTTTTTCCGATTCAGGTGCGGCAAAGTATCCGATCAAATGTGTTCCGTCTGGCGCGGTGTACTGAATTTCGCGGGTTTTAATACTCAGGGCCATTGATGCAATCCTTGTAATGAATAAAAAACGTATTGATTAAAATATAGAAATGAATTTCTTTAATGATTGTACAAGATCGGTCAATTTTGACGGCATACTATTATGCATAAATTGAAACATGCTTTTAATTCGCCACATAATTAATCTAAGTATTGAATAAATATAGTTTTTAATTTCATCTAAGAGGGATGGAGAGATAGCTAATTGAGAGGCAAAATTTAGCAATAATGGCTTCTTTAATGGCTAAGCGCATGATAGGGGATGAGGAATATGATTCCTGATAAAAAGCGAGCAGCCATGACTGTTGGGGGAGACTGAGATTGACTCACTCGCTATTTTCTAGTGAAAAGGGACTAATCCATTATTTGCTGGATTTAGGTAATACCTCAAGCAGTTCAACATCAAAAATTAAGGTGCTATTCGGTTCAATCACATCCCCAGAACCAATTTGGCCGTAACCCAGTTGCGCTGGAATGAAAAAGCGATATTTGGCACCTTCTTTCATGAGCTGTAGACCTTCAGTCCAGCCCTGAATAACTTGGCTCAGCTGAAACTCCGCTGGCTGATTTCGGGCAATTGAACTGTCAAATACCGTTCCATCAATCAATCGGCCTTCATAATTGACTTTCACCATGGAATTGGCCTTTGGTGATTTGCCATTACCCTGTTTTAAAATCTGATATTGCAAACCCGATTTGGTGGTCTGAACGCCTTCTTTTTTGGCATTGGCAGCTAAAAATTCAGCTCCAGTCTTGGCATTTGCCTCGGCCTTTTGTTTTAATTCAATCAGTTGTTTGGCTTCACTCTGTTTTTTCTGTTGATTCAGAACTCGAGCCATTTCCTCATCGGTTAGGGCAGATTTACCGCCTTCAGTGGCTGTCTTTAAACCAAGGATGAAAGCCTCCAGGTCTAAATCTTTAAACGATTCAGCATTGCTACGTCCCATTAAATAACCAAAGCTGTAACCAACTTGTTCCTTTAAACTGCTGGTATTGGTCACCGGTTTTGCAAAACTTACCGTGGTGCACATGCATAAACAAAGTAGTGTTATAGGTGTTTTCATTTTCTTATCTCAAGATAAATAAGGAGAGCAAAAGCTCTCCTTCATTTTTTATTTTACTTTAATCAGCTCAACATCAAAAATAAGGGTGCTATTGGCAGGAATCATACCCGGAACGCCCTGTTCACCATAGCCTAATTGTGAAGGAATATAAAGGGTAGCTTTACCGCCTTCCTTCATCAGTTGCAAGCCTTCAGTCCAACCTGGAATCACCTGATTGAGGGGGAATTCAATAGGTTGCCCACGTTCAATCGAGCTGTCAAATACCTTGCCATCGACCAGTTGGCCTTTGTAATGCACGGTAACAACAGAAGTTGCAGTCGGCTGCTTACCTGTACCTTCCTTGATGATTTTGTACTGTAAACCTGAAGCTGTGGTGATTACACCTGGTTTATTCTTGTTTTCAGCCAAGAAATTGTCACTTGATGATTGAGCTGTTTTTGCTTGATCAAGCTGTTTCTGTTGCATTTCTTTTTGGAACTGCTGATAGGCTTGTTGAAGTTCTTGTTCTGTATAAGCCGGTTTATTACGAGCATGACCTTCACGTACACCTGTAACAAAGCTATTAATATCTAATTCAGGCGGTGTTTGATGTGCGACTTCATAACCAAGTGCATAACTGATTTTTTCAACAGCAGAGGCATTTTTTGATGCTTTTGATGTCGCAGTAGCCGGGTTTTGAGTTGCATAATAAACAGGTACAAGTGCAGCACCGCCTAAAATAACAGCGACAGCGATGGGTAAGGCTTTACTCATAGGTTTTCCCAAAATCATTTTATATTAAAAAAGTTGCATTAATTTTAGCAGACTTTTCTATCCAGCACGTTTCGAGCGAATCGTGTTGTACAGAAATCCAATATATTCTTATCAACTTCACTATTCTATAACAGTCTGAATATATAAAACATTTCTCATACAATAAAATATCTGTTTTTTATTTCCGTAAAATAAGCCTCAAAAGCTAAAGTCAGTGATTTCCACTGGCTTTAGCTTACAATGCTTTAAAAGATATCGATAAAAAAGATTTAATCATTATCTTTCGAGGCCTTATAACCATAAGTATAGTTATAGCCATAGCCATAGCCATAAGCGCCCGAGCCACGTTGAATATCATTCAGAATAAAGCCATTGACCTTAACATTGACTTGTTCAAAACGATTGACAGTTAATTCCAGTTCTTTCATCTGTGATTTTGCATATCGTGCGATGACTAAATTTACACCCGCATATTGTGAAATGATAATACCGTCTGTTACTGCTAGTACAGGTGGGGTATCGATAATAACGTGATCATAGCGGGGTGAAATTTGTTCTAAAAGTTCCGAGAATTTTGCTGAACTTAAAAGCTCTGAAGGATTCACAGGACTTTTGCCACGAGTAATTACATCCAGGTGGGGAACGTCAGTAGATTTAACAATACTTTCAAGTGTTTGTTGACCATTTAAATATTCCGCTAAACCCGCTTGATTGTCTTGGGTAAAGTATTTATGCAAATAACCACGACGCATATCCCCATCTATAATCAAGACCCGTTTATTACTTTGTGCCAAAATTGTCGCTAAGTTGGTCGAAATAAAGGACTTACCGACTTCTGGAGCGGGGCCGGAAATCATGATGATATTGTTTTTGGCTTTGCTTAAAGCAAAATGAATGGCGGTACGCATGCTACGTAAGCTTTCGATGGCAATATCATCGCTATTTTTAATGGCCAAAATAGGAATATGCTTTTTCTTTTTCAGCAGTTTAATACGACTTTCTTGAACTGGTGAACGCGGAACAGTGGCATAGACAGGTAAATCCAGTTCATTTTCAATCTGATTAGCATCTTTAATTCCAGAGCGCATCATATTGCGTAATAAAGCCAGTAAGGTTCCAAGAAAACCGCCCAGAAAGATGGATAAAATCAGAATCTGTAATTTCTTCGGCGCAATTGGTTTAATTGGCTCAACGGCGGTATCTACAATGCGGACGTTACCAATTTCACCTGCTTTGGCAATACGCAATTGCTGGTATGAGTTAAGCAGGGTAGTATAAAGTTGCTGCTTGACTTCAACTTCACGGTAAAGCTGCAAATAACGGCGTTGCAAGTCTGGCAACTGTTTTAAGGTGTCATTCAGCTCAGCAATTTTCTTATTGATTGCGCCCAGTTGAGCATTCATTTGCTCCATCACCGGATGTTCATTGGTGTATTTTGCAGCAGCTTCCGCCAGTTTCTGCTCCAGTTCAGCTTTGGAGGTTTCAAGTTGAATGCTCTGGGTTAAATACAGTTCAGATTCTTTGGTCACGTCAACAGTATTATATTGTTGGCGGAATTTATTAAATTCTCGTTCGGCCACATCCAGCTGCTGTTTTAATTCAGGGAGTTGTTCATCTAAGAACTTCAATGTTTGAGCTGTTTCAGCAGAGCGGCGTTCAATATTTTGTTGACTATAGGCAACCAGAATTGAGTTAAGGACTTTGGTAATATGTTGTTTATCTTGACCTTGATAATTGAGGCCCAAGATGCCGGTCATTTTACCTTTTTCAGCTACAGAATAGTTATCTGTAATTGAACTCATTGCTGCGGGTAAAGACATTTTTTGAATGTTGTAGCGGTCTTTTAACTGACTTTGGGTATAAATGGCCACTTTCCACGTGCCATATTCATAATGATGTTGATTATTCTGATTGATTGGGGCGCTCAAAACCACCTGATTGGTGGCAGGATCTGTCAGGCTAAACGTATTATTCTCAAAATTAAGCAGCAAATTTTTGTCTAAATATGCAGCCGGAACTTCAAACTGACGTACCTCGAAGGATTTGGCATCATCTTTAAATCGTACTGATTTAGCCTGGTATTGGGTTTGATAATCATGGGGATGTAATAAACGATCAAAAAAACTGTTTTCTGTCCCTGAAATTTTTAAATCAAGGTTTAAGTTTTTAATGACTGAACCCAGTACCAAACGGGATTTTAGCAGTTCTATTTCAGCTTGAGCGGGTTGCTTCTGCTCAATCATATTGGATAAATCACCCAATAAAGCAGCAGAAGTTCCCTTGCTTTCTTCAACTTGGACCAATGCATCAACTGAATAGGTATCCGGTGTGACTCTTAAATACAGTAAGGCACACACCAGACTTAAAATGACACACAGGGCAATCAGCTTCCATTGAGCAATCAGCGAGAAAAATAGCTCTTTTAAATCAATTGTATCTTCAGTATTGGTATTTTGGCTCATAATCTTGCTATCAAAAAGTTAAATATGTTGTGTCCAGTCGCGAATACATTCTTGTATGAGCTGACAGGTTTCATCAAAGACCAATTGCTCATGCTGGTAAGGGTCAGGAACGTTTTTGCCTTGCCAATGCCCTAAGCGAAAAGTTTTTCCTTTCGCAAAAGGCCAGGTCTGCTCTATATGCTTTTGCTGATTTTGACTCATCACTAAAACCAAGTCTGCTTGCTTAATTTGCTTTGCATCCAGTTTTTTCGCAGTATGAGTACTCATATCAATACCCAAATGCTGCATACAAAGTGTAGCTTTGGGGTCTGCAGCATGGCCGACTAAAGCAGCAATACCTGCGGACTCAATATGAAGATTCGCATACTGCTGTTTTAAGAAATATTCAGCCATCGGACTACGACAGATATTGCCTACACAAACCACAAGAATATTTTGAATATTCATGTTAATTGCCCAAATTGTTGGAGGCATTAACAAGGCTAGAAAAAGGGATAACCTGATTAATTACACGTTGCCAACGCGCCAAGCCTGAAGCATCGACATAGACAATATCATTACTGCGCATTTTAAACTGATTGGCTAAACCAAAATCAGCGATACTAGTCAAGTCCATCTGGTAGACCTCAGTATGTGTAGCATTTGGCTGACTACGTACCACATAAATTTTACTGCGGCTGGCAGACAGCGGATTTAAACCTAAACTTTCACCCAAAACATCACTTAAACTCATGCCTTGATCACGTATAGGTAAGGACTGGTTTTTACCCGATTCACCCATCACATAAATTTTTTGGTTTTCACGTGAATTGACATACAAGGTGTCATTTGGTTGGATTAATAAGTTGTGTAAAGAGAGTCCGGCTTTTTCCAGCTCAATCGTATTGAGTTTATACGTACGACCTTGTCTGACCAGAGTAATCGAAGTGTTATCGCCCTGCTGAGAGTTCACACCACCTGCCATACCTAAAGCGGTATATACACTGATAGGTTGATCGCTCAGTGCGAATTGTCCGCTCTTAGAGACATTACCTTGTACAGAAAAGTGCTGACCTTGATAAGACACCACCCGTGCAATCACATCAGGTGTTTTTAAATAACGGGTAAGCTGGCTACGTAATTCCTGATTGATCTGGGTTAAGGATTTTCCAACCGCCTTATATCGACCAATCATGGGAAATTGAATATAACCATTTTGGTCAATCTGATAACCATTATTAGGGTCGGTATTACTTCCTGAAATTTCAGGATAAGCCCATAAATAAATAGAAAGAACATCGCCCGCACTGAGTTTATAATTTTTATGAGAAGTATTAAATAAATGCGAATAATCTTGACGAAGATTAATTTCGGCAGGCTGTACCGCAAATAAGGATTCTTGAGTGAGTTTAATGATATTCACCTGAGTGCCTAAATCCGTTTGGTAAACTCCTTCATTTGGTAAGTCATAAGTTTGTAAACCAGAAGTAATTGCACAACCTGCCATGGAGCAACTTAAAACCAATAAAGCAGCGTATTGAATTTTTCTCACTCTAAACCCTATTGTAAAAATTATTAAGAACTTGAATTCGATCTATTCTACCTTTCTCATCACAAAAAAAATATGACAAATTGTAACCTATTTATGATGGTTAAATAGATGAAAGGTATTTAATTAAAAAAAGAATCTACTATTCAATGTAGGGTCTATTGACATTTCATAATGGTAGCCAAATAAATATGCAGGCTAAAGCGACAGAATTTTCATAGTTCCGCTTTAGCTAGTCATAACGAGTAGAAATGCCCCTGAATTGTTTAAGTCTTGCAAAAGCATTCTCAACTAAGTGTCTAATTTTATATAAATACCAATCTATGTCTGTATTACTAATTTTTGAGTTGTGTCTTCTAGGAATATTCGCTTGAGTTCCTGTGCTATTTATCTTTGCTCTGAGCGATTCTGAGTCATAACCTTTGTCAGTGCACAATATTTCTGTATTTTTCAAGTCCAAACCATCAATTAAATCTGGTGCAACCTTTACATCATGCGTTGTTCCATCATCAATAATAAATTCTATAGGAGTGCCATTTGCATCAACAGCTAAGTGAATTTTAGAACTGTTTCCGCCACTGCTCTTTGAAAAATGGCCTGATGTTTGACTCCTGCTGCATGCTGATGTGCACGAACATGATTGGCATCAATAACACCCATTCCAGATCTGTATGCTTTGACAATAATTTAAATATTTTTATTAACTTACTGTATTTGCATCAACGCGTGAACTTCTTAAAAATGGAGTTTGGCTTACCAAAAACTTCAGGTAAATCGCGCCAGGGGCATCTAGTTCGAATTCGATAAAGAATAGCTTCAATAAAATTTTGAAGATTCTGTTTGAGGTAAATGCCAAAATTATGGACAATAGATTTGAGCTTTAACCAGTGTTGATCAGTCAGCATTGTACGAGGCATAGCGAGGAGTAGATTTGGTTTGGCGATTGATTCTACTTTCTCGCTATTTTTTTGCACAGCAAATGTCAACAGACTCTAGGGCGTGTCATCAATTAACTTGAGGAAAACCGCTTTGTCCTCATTATACTTTTATGACTAAACGCTATGCATTAAGAGATGATCAGTGGGAACAGATTAAAGATCTGTGTTACCTGAACGAACGGGTACTGTTGGAGTAACGGCCAAAGACAACCGACTATTTGTTGAAGCGGTATTGTATCGGTATCGTTCAGGTATCCCGTGGCGAGACTTACCAGAACGCTTTGGTGATTTTAGAGTCGTGCATACCTGTTTTAGCCGTTGGGCTAAAACAGGTATATGGCAGAGGGTCTTTGAAGTGCTGTCACATGACAGTGACAATGAATATGCTATGTTAGACTCCACTATTGTACGTGCTCATCAACACAGCGCTGGGAAAAAATCAGGCGATTGGACGCAGTAAAGGTGGCTTAAGCACCAAAATTCATGCCCGTACTGATGCTTTAGGCAACCCGACAGGATTTATCTCGCTGATGGGCAGGCCCATGACTTAAACGGTTCAGATGTGTTGCTGGACTTATCGTTGAGCCAGACCTGGCTTATGGATAAAGACTACAACTCCAGGGATCGGGTCATTGATCCAATTTTAGAGGCGAAGGGTCAGGTTGTGATGCCAGCAAAAAGTAATTCTATTGATCAGCGTGATTATGACCGGCATCTCTACAAGGCAAGACACCTGATCGAGAACTTTTTTGCCAAGCTCAAGCAGTATCGTGCTATTGCCACACGCTATGATAAATTGGCTCAAAACTTCTTATCAGCGATTTACCTGGCTTCAACAATCATCTGGCTTAATTGATGACACGCCCTAATAGAAACCAATTTTTCTGAAAATATTTAGTTAGTTTTTTTAATGGATATTTATATAAATTAGTAACAGAAAAAACTTGATTTTCTGCTATAGTTACAGTTGTTTTTATTTACCTCTTAGATTATATAAATAAGCAAGGCTCAAAAATGCTAACTTTGTCAGAACTCAAGATTGCTGTGATTGGTCTAGGCTATGTCGGCTTACCTTTAGCAGTCGAATTTGGTAAAAAAGTATCGGTAGTGGGTTTTGATATTCATCAACAACGGATTGATGAATTAAAGAGTGGATATGATCATACCTTAGAAGTTTCGACAGAAGAATTAAAACAAACCAGTCAACTCAGTTATTCTGCAAATTTAGCAGACTTAAAAGACTGCAACTTCTTTATTGTAACAGTGCCTACTCCGATAGATGACTTTAAACAACCTGATTTAACGCCTTTAATTAAAGCTTCAACCAGTATTGCTAAGGTATTAAATAAAGGGGATGTGGTTGTCTATGAATCAACTGTATATCCCGGTGCAACTGAAGAAACCTGTATTCCTGTTTTAGAGCAAGTTTCAGGTTTGACATTTAACCAAGACTTTTTTGCCGGTTATAGTCCAGAACGTATTAATCCAGGGGATAAGCTACGTCGTGTTACCAATATTTTAAAAATAACCTCGGGTTCTACGCCTGAAGTCGCAGACTTCGTAGACCAAGTTTATAATTTGGTTATTGAAGCAGGCACATATAAGACTTCAAGTATAAAAGTGGCTGAAGCTGCGAAGGTGATCGAAAATACCCAGCGTGATGTGAATATTGCTTTAATTAATGAATTGGCTTTGATATTTAATAAATTAGGGATTGATACCGAAGAAGTATTAAAGGCAGCAGGTACAAAGTGGAATTTTTTGCCTTTCCGCCCAGGTTTAGTGGGAGGGCACTGTATTGGTGTCGACCCCTACTATTTAACCCATAAAGCACAGTCTATTGGTTTGCATCCTGAAATTATTTTAGCTGCACGTCGTTTAAATGACCGTATGGGTGAATATGTTGCCACTCAGTTAATTAAAGAGATGGTGAAGAAGCGTATTCAGGTTGTGGGTTCTAAAATTTTAGTGATGGGTTTAAGTTTTAAAGAAAATTGTCCTGATATACGTAATACCAAAATTGTAGATATGGTTAATGCTTTAAAAGAATATGAACTAGACTTAGATATTTATGATCCTTGGGTGGATATAGATGAGGCTAAACATGAATATGGTTTAACGCCCATTACCCAGTTACAGGAGCATTATTATGATGCAGTAATATTAGCTGTTGCACATGATCAGTTCAAAGCTATGAGTAGCCAAGATTTTAGAAATTTAGGTAAAGAAAAGCATATCTTATATGATTTAAAATATGTTTTAGATAAATCAGAGACTAATATACGTTTATAGGCTAATTCCCTCATATTTTGGATCTTGTATTTTGAGTGAAGTAAAAACAGGGATTATTTTATCCTATTTAACCATCGTTGTAGTCAATGTTGCAGGTTTAATTTCTACCCCTATTATTGTTCGTGCATTAGGTGCTGAACAATATGGCTTATATTTAGTCTTAGGCTCATTAATTGCCTATATTGCATTATTAGATTTAGGAATGACCAGTACCATCACTCGCTTTGTGGCGAAATATAAGGCACAAAATGATATTGAAACAGAACAGAAGTTTTTCAGTATCATTTTTCGGGTGATTAGTTTTATTATTTTAATGATGTTGGGTCTTGGTGGAATTCTGTATTTGAATTTAGACACTTTGATTCAGACAGAGATATTAAAAGATAATCTAAATATTGTTTTCGCATTATTTCTGTTCACCAGTATTATTAACTTAATTACAGGTTTTTTAAATGGTTATTTAACCGCATATGAGAAATTTATTTTCTTAAAAACTGTAAATTTAGTGAAGTGTTTGTTAAGACTAGGGATTATTCTGGCCTTATTTATACAAATCGGCAGTATTTTCTTCTTAGTTTTAATTGATTTTGTATTGGCTTTAGCTGTACTGCTGTGCAGCTTATTTTATTTTTTTAAAGTTTATCCACATCGATTTAACCTAAGCTATTACGATTCAAAATTTTTAAAAGAATTGTATAAGTATGCATTTTGGGTGTTTGTACTCGGATTGATTTCACAAATCCAATGGCAAACAGGACAAATTCTGATTGGCTATAAAATTGATAACACTGCAGTGGCCATTTATGGTTTAGGTATTTTATTGGGTACCTATTATGGTGCATTTTCAACGGCAGTTTCTGGCGTATTTATTGCACGCACCACCTATAAAGTCTACCAAAATAATAGTATGCAAGAACTCACTGAGTATATGGTCAAAATTGGTCGAATTTCAGCGATTGTCTTGATGTTGATTTTGGTGAATTTTGTCCTGATTGGCCAGAATTTTATTCGCCTTTGGGTGGGTGATGACTATCAACAAGCTTGGTTTGTAGCTTTGCTCATTATGATAGTGTATACCGTGCCTTTATTACAGGCAATTGCGAATCAAGTGTTGGATGCAAAAAAATTATTTAAATTTAAAGCCAAAATCTATTTGGTATTTTTAAGCTTAGGCTTGCTATTGGGGTATTTCTTGATCGATTATTATTCAGTGTATGGAATGATCATTGGAATAGCAGCAGGTTGGATTATTTCACTGATCATTATGACGACGTATTATCATAATTTTCTCAAGCTCGATATGGTTTATTTCTTTAAGAAGTTAATCAATATATTTAAGGTATCTTTAATTACAGTTGTAATTGGATATTTTATCGCTGAAAATGTGAACGGTGATTCTTGGCTTATTTTTGCCTGCAAAGCAGCATTAATTTCGATGCTTTATTTTGCACTCATGTATAAGTGGGGAATTTCAAATGAAGAACGAGTTTTTGTGCAGAGAATTAGAGGTAGATAAATGGCCAGTATAAAAATTAATAGTATCATTTTAGAAGAATCTGGACATAAAATCATATATCATTATGAAATTCCAAAAGAACTGAAAAAGTATTTCAAAGATGACTTTTTTGCACGTTATGACGTCAGTGTAGAAGGTGTTCCTGAAAGTATTTTGGTGATTCCATTTGTGGCAAATTTATTACCTATTTCTTGGATGCTGGGGTTTGATATTGTCGTCAGTGAAATTGATGATAAATTCCATGCTGGTATGCAACACGTTAAAGAGATTTTTGCCAAAGAGTTTCCACAGATTCATCAGCAAAAATCTGACATTGTGGCGCAGCAATTAGTGAGTAATCACAGCGAACATAAAACAGATGCGATGTTGTTTAGTGGCGGGGTGGATGCCTATGCCACTTATTTTAGAAATTTCCACAAACAGCTTGAACTCGTGTTGGTACGTGGTGCTGATATTCCGCTGGATGATCACAAACAGTGGCAAACGGCACTCGATAGTATGGAGTCGGAGCGAATTCTCGACAACAATCCAAAGCGCTATATTGAAATGAACTGCCGTGATTTTTATAGCTATCATGTCACTGAGTTAGTGCAAGGAGGTGGTTGGTGGGGCAAAGTGCAACATGGCCTGAGCTTAACTTGTTCGGTAGCACCGCTTGCCTACGTGTTAGGTTATGGCAATTTAAGTATTGCAGCCACACATAACGTCAACTTTAGAATATTTTGGGGCTCAATGCCTGAGATCGATCAAAATACCCGTTGGGCAGATACTTTTGTCCATCACGATGGTTTCGATCTTACACGTATTGATAAAGTAGAATTAATTGTAAAGAATGCTCAGCAATTGCCATATAACTTAAATTTACGTGTTTGTTATTCTGAATTTAATCATGGCTTAAACTGTAGTGAGTGTGAAAAATGTTATCGTACTATGCTTGCGATTACTGTATTTGGGGGCAATCCAAATGATTATGGCTTTAGGGTGGGTCCTCAACTGTATGATGATGTCGAAAAGATTGTGCAAGATGGTTTTGCCACCAAGGGTATTCGTTACGACTGGGAAAAAACCTATCATAAACTACAATTACAGGATGATATCTATCAATTTGAGGGTCATCCACATAGTAAACAACAACTTGAGCAAAAACTTGCACAAGGTTTAGCGCTGGAAATTGTGCAACGTACATCTTTTATTGACAAGTTTAAAAGAAAAATTATTGGGATCTTCCCAAATGCATTTAAGGTTTATTTAAAAATTAGAGGTTCAATGAGATGAAACATGGTTTGATGATTTATGATGAAAACCAGCGTACCTTCAATATAGGAGACTATATTCAAAGTCTAGCGGCAAAACAGTTTTTACCGAAGGTTGATACATTCATTAATCGTGAAAAACTCGCACAATATCAAGGTGATGATATCCAACTGATTATGAATGGTTGGTTTACACATAACACTACCAACTGGGTACCTGTAGATAAAATTCATCCACTTTTAGTCTCATTCCATATTAATAATACTGCTGCACCGAATATGCTCAGTGCAAAAGGGATTAACTTCCTCAAAAAAAATCAGCCGATAGGTTGTCGTGATCACTTCACAGTGGAACAACTCAAAACTAAAGGCATTGAGGCGTACTTCTCGGGTTGTATGACTTTAACCTTAGACAGCTATAAAATTGATGATTCAGAGCGTGGCGATGACATTTATATCGTTGATCCGTTGTATGGCTTCCCGAATAAGCAACGTATTTTCTATGACGTACGTTCAGTCTTACGTTCAGTGCGTAATGGTGAAATCTTTAACATGCACATCAAAGATCAATTTATGCAAGAGATCTTTACGCCAGAATTTTTAGCAAAAGCACACTATATTGAGCAAGAATTACCGGCACGTACCTATACCGAAGAGCAGAAGTTTGCGATGGCAGAAGACCTGTTGCATAAGTATGCCCGCGCAAAACTTGTGATTACTTCACGTATTCACTGTGCTTTACCATGTTTAGCTTTAGGTACACCGGTGATTTATATCAATGGTTTCGATAGCTTTGTCGATTCATGTCGTTTAGATGGGTTAGCGAATTTATTTAACCGCATTGATATTGAACGTAAGAGTAAAAAAGTCATCAATAACTTTGGTTTAGAAAGCAAAATTGGCTTGGACTTCAACGTTCAAAATACCAATGCACATGTTCCTTATGCTGAAGCTATGAAAAAACGTTGTCGAGAGTTTATTAATGAAGCTACTGTATCTCACTAACGGTATTTGTGATAGCTTTAGATTTAGCATGTCTCTTGAAAGGATTGATTCTTTATATAGAGTGTCGGCTTGCTTAATTTCTTTGATCTACATATTTAATCAGTTCTTATGTTGTGAATTTTATTATTGATAGGTCTTATAAGTTGTCATGAAAATACTGTATATAACAAATGGTATTAATGGTTCAGGTGGACTAGAAAGAGTTCTATCAATCAAAGCTTCTATGCTTGCTGACCAATATAGTTATGATGTTAGTGTTTTAACTTTGAATGAGCCAAATAACCAATCATTTTATGATTTCAGTCCAAGTATTAAAATAGTAAGAGTTAATACAACTCGGCGTAATAGTTTAGATTATTTCCTATCATATTGTCGTGAGCTTCAAAAAGAAATTTATAATATACAGCCTGATATTATATGTATATGTGATGATGGCTTGAAGGGATTCATGCTCCCTTCTCTGATTAAAACGTCTGCAAAATGGGTCTATGAAAGACATGCATCAATAAGTTTAAATAATGCAAATACTACTAAAGGTAAAATTTCATCTTACCTAATGAAAAGATTTGCTAATAATTTTGATAAATTTGTTGTCCTTACGCCTTCTAATATAAAAGAATGGCGAACTGCTAATACAGTAGCTATTGCTAATCCATTAAGTTTTGAAAGTGAAAATCATGGTTTAGTTTCTAGTAATTCGATTATTGTAGTCGGATCGCATTCTTTCAATAAGGGTTATGACATTTTATTAGATATTTGGCAAAATATCGAAAAATGCTATCCTAATTGGGAATTAAATGTATACGGTAAAGTTGATAAAGAAAAGACATTCATAAACTTAGCAAAAAAGCTTAATCTTAAGCATATAAACTTCTTTGAACCTACTCAAAACATTAAAGATAAATATCTTGAGTCTTCTATCTTAGTAATGACATCTCGTTCTGAAGGGTTTGGTATGGTGCTTATTGAAGCAATGGCTTGTGGTTTGCCTTGTATTAGTTTTGACTGCCCTTCAGGTCCAAGAGATATAATTGCTGATAATGAAGATGGTTTTTTGATTGAAAATGGCAATAGTAAGCTTTTTCAACAACGTTTAGAGTACCTGATGCAAGATGCAACTTTAAGGAAAAATATGGGTAAAAAAGGTTATGAAAATGTTAAACGTTTTTCTGCAAATCATATTGTAGCTACTTGGAATAACTTATTTAAAGAATTGATGAAATGAAAAAAATTCTTATTGCTACTGATCAGATTCATCTACATGGTGGTATTGAGAAAGTTATGGCAACTAAAGTCAACTATTGGGCAAATTTACCCAATGTAGAAGTGATTATCTTGACAAGTGAGCAAAATAATCTTCCACCTCGTTATTCTTTAGATAATCGAGTAAAACTTTTAGATTTGTGTGTTGATTATAATCGTAAAAAATCTTATCTATCTATTGAAAATATTGTAAAAGCTATTAAACACTTTGTTAGACAACGAAAAATCTTTAAGAAAATCAATCCAAATATAATTATTTCACCAAGTTACAGTTTTGATCACTTTTGGTTGCCTTTTATTAAAAACAATGCATTACTTATAAAAGAATGTCATAGTTCAGGTCATAACTCATTAAAACAAAAAGCAAGTACTTCGTTTTTTAATCGAATTAAATTAGGTTTTAATGATTGGATAGCTAAAAAGTATAATCATATCATCGTGCTTAATGAAGATGAGAAACAATATATCTCAGGAGAGAACACTGTTGTTATACCCAATCCAATAGACTTATCAGACTTAATGGCAGATGTTCGAGCTAAGCAAGTTATTGCTGCTGGTCGATTATCACCGATTAAACGATTTGATAAATTAATTGAGGCATGGGTATTAGTGCATAAAGCTATGCCGGATTGGCAGCTACATATTTATGGGCAAGATTATCTTAATACTAAGCAAATGCTTCAACAACAAATAACTGATTTAGGGCTTGATAACGTAGTTGTTCTTAAAGACAGTGTGCCGAATATTCCTGAAGTTATGACAGAATATAGTATTTATGCTATGACATCAGAATCTGAGTGTTTTCCAATGGTATTGCTAGAAGCCTTATCTGTTGGGCTTCCTATAGTCAGTTTTGATTGTCCAAATGGTCCAAGGAATATTATTAAAAATCAGCAAGATGGTATTTTAGTACCTAGTGGTGATATGCAAGCATTAGCAAATGTTCTGTTGAAATTAATGGGTAATATTGAGAATAGATCTGTAATGAGCAGACAAGCTAAGAAAAATATTGAAAGATTTTCTACCTCCAGTGTTATGAAGCAATGGCAACGACTATTAGGTATATAAGAGTATGTTTAATTTAATACCCTTAGAGCATTATACATCTATTTATTATTATGTGTTATTGATGATTGTGCTCTTAATGTTTTTATATACCCAATTAACAGTCTTTGATTCCAAATATGAAAGTAATAAAATTTTTATTAAGGTGTTAGCTTTAGTAACATTTCCATTTGTTTTTATTTATATGGGAGCAAGACCATTAAGTGGTTATTATTTTAATGATATGACCACTTATAATCAGATTTTTGAAGCACTGAGATCTTATGGGAGTACAGCACTTCCTGAAAATGATTTTTTCTTTTATCAATATATGTTGGCTACTTCTAAAGTAATGGAGTCTGAAGGTTTTTTTTTGCTGACAGCTTTCTTCTACACTTTACCAATTTATGTGGTTAGTAAAAAATTATTTAAAAAATATTGGTTTTACTCTTTTTTATTATTTGTAACATCACTTTCTTTTTGGAGTTATGGTACGAATGGTATTCGTAATGGTCTTGCAACATCTATATTTTTATTAGTATTTTCCACTCGCAACTTAACCTTAAGAATATTAATATTGTTATTAGTTGTTAATATTCATTCGTCAATGCTTATTCCAGCATTAGGTTATTTAATTACATTAATAGTTTCTAGGACTACATTGTTGCTTTATGGGTGGTGTTTGGCTATTCCTGTTTCTTTAGTTGGTGGAGGCTTTTTCCAGAGTCTGTTTGCTAGCATGTATAAGGATGACAGAACTAACTATCTAACGGAAGGAAATGTCAATAATGATGTATTTTCATCAACTGGATTCCGATGGGATTTTCTTGCATATAGTGCAATTGCCGTAATTATAGGTTATTATTTTATTTATCGTAAACATTATACAGATAAAATATATCATGTAATTTATGGTACATATCTCATAGCAAATGCACTTTGGATTTTAGTTATTAAGGCTAATTTTTCAAATAGGTTTGCATATTTATCATGGTTTATTATGCCACTGGTTATTATTTATCCTTTGTTAAATCAGCCAAAAACAAAACAGAATCATCAGCTTGTTGGTTATAGTGTATTATTATACTTTTTCTTCACATTCTTTATGTTTATTAGTTCAAGTACATAAATATGAAACAGCTAACAGTATTTACGCTAACATCCAATAGAGCCTACCTTTTACCTCAGTTATTTGAGAGTTTACAAAGACAGGCGAGTAAAGAATTTGTTTCTTTAGACTATTTATATCTACTTATTGATCAAGATTATGACTTAAAATCTATTGATGATGTTTTTTGTAGAGTTGAATATCAAGAAGATGGCTCCACAAAAAACATATTTAAACAATATATTGGATACCCAAACGGGTTTGCTTGCTCTCGTTTGTTTCATTTTAAAATATTTAAAGAATGCTTTGAAAATGCTATTCATCTAGTATCGTCAGCAAGTTTTTTAAATGGATTTGCTAATTTATCTTGGTTCTTAATGCCATTAGTTCTAATTCATCTTGCCTTAATTAATTCATCAAAAAAAACAGAGATAATTTTATTTTATTAGACCTTTTTCGTAAGTGGGGGTAAAATTTGAGTAATACCTTGAAAATAAAATATTTTTGCTGTTCAAATTTTGACTAGCACAAAAAATTTGTTAATAACTGTTTTTTTATTTACATTACTAATGAAGATTATTTATTCATTATAGGTTGGTTGAATTATGACTAAAGTTTTATCCATTGTTATTCCAATGTATAATGTTGAAAGATTTCTAGTAGAATGTGTAAGTAATATTCAAATTTATGATATAGATTATGAAATCATCATGGTTAATGATGGGTCACCCGATAACTCTATTAAAGTCGCTGAAGACTTAGCCAATAGAAACTCAAAAATTAAAGTTATTAGCCAGGAAAATAAGGGGTTAGGTGGAGCGCGAAATTCAGGAATAAATGCTGCAAAAGGTAAGTATATTTTATTTTTAGATGCTGATGATATATTAGTAAAGCAGTCTTATAGTTTTTTGAATGTATCACAATTAGATATTATAGAATTTTCTTCTAAAAACATAGATATCAACGGTAATACTTTATCTACTTTTAGAGCTGAGAATATTGAATTATATGAAGGTATAGAGTATTGTTTAAATAATAATATTATGTTTTCTGCATGTAATAAAATTTATAGTAAAAATTTTTTAATAGAAAATAATTTGTTTTTTAAGGAGCATTTATATATTGAGGATTTTGAATTTAATACGAGAGCATATTTTCTTAGTAAGAACGTGGGTTCAAAATCAGAGTATTTAGAATTTTTCCTCCAATCAAAAAATTCTATCACTCGTAACAACGACATTATAAAAAAGAAAAAACTTGTTAATGATATATTAAATGTAATGTTACATATCAATTCTTTTAAAGAAGGACTTGATTTATCTAATATTGAGAGTGTTTATTTTGATACAAGATTAACTTATTTAAGTGTGGATTTAATGTATCACTCAGTTAAAAATAAGTTGCCTTCTGAATTTTTCAAAGAAAAACTAAATATAGCACAAAAACAAAAAGTTTTTCGTTTGGATAAAGAGCTTCCCCATAAACAAAAGAATTTTTTTAGAAAAATTCTTAAAAATAAATTTATACTTTTAATATGTATCTCCCTATATGGATTATATTATTAAGTGAAAATTTTTGAGATTTAAAACTTATGCAAAAAAATAAATTCTTTTTAATTACTACTGTACCTATTTCTTTAATTTTTTTTAAAGACCAAATAGCGCAACTTAATAAGGATTTTGATGTAACACTTATAAGTTCTCCAGGTAAAGAGTTGGAATCTACCGCAGAATTAGAAGGTGTCAAATACCAACCGCTTACAATGAAGCGTGATATATCGATTAAAAACGACATTATAAGTTTATTAAAATTTCTATACTTATTTGCTAGAGAGCAACCTAATGTAATTCATTGTAATACTCCTAAAGCTTCTCTTTTAGGTTTATTAGCAGGATTTATTACAAGAGTTCCTGTACGAATTTATTATGTACATGGCCTACGTTATGAGGGGGCTTTAGGGAAAAAGAAGAAGTTCCTAATACTTTTAGAAAAAATAAGTTGTCTTTGTGCTACACATATTATTGCAGTAAGTTATGGTATCAAGCAAAAATTGAAAAATGAATTAACTGACAAAAAAGTTTCTGTTATTCATCATGGTAGTGCCAATGGTATGCCGGTAGAGAAGTTTTTAACAGAAAATTATGATGACTCCGCTATTCGAGAATCATATGGTATTACCAAACAGGATTTTGTCTTTGGTTTTGTTGGGCGATTAGTAGCTGATAAAGGTATTAATGAGTTAGTCTATGCTTTTAATATGCTTGAACAAGAAAATGTTAAATTGGTATTGGTGGGTGGGTATGAACATGAACTAGATCCACTCAGTCAAGAAACATTAGATATTATTAGGACAAATCCAAATATTCTTGAGTTAGGTTTTCAAAATGATGTAAAAAAGTTTTTGGCTATAATGGATTTATTTGTATCACCTTCATATCGAGAAGGATTTGGTTTATCTGTACTGGAGGCGAATTTAATGAAGGTGCCTGTGCTCGTAACATCTATTACTGGTTACTCTGAAATTATTCAAGAGGGAAAAAATGGATTTTTTGTCAATCCTAAAGACACTTTGGCATTATTTAGTAAAATGGAACAATTTTCGAAATCTCGAGTTTCTTTATTCGCAATGAAACAACAATGTTATGATGAAGTTGCTACCAAATATAACCATAAAGAAGTCCTTGAAAAGGCATTAGATTATTATGCACAATTTAAATAACTTGCTATACCGAAACTCTCTAGAAATTTTATTTTTCAAGTAATTGATATATTATGTTAAAACGTCTCCTAGATATTATTATTGCTTCTATAGCCCTTATTTTACTATCACCGCTGTATTTTTATGTAGCCTATAAAGTGAAAAAAAATCTGGGTTCACCTGTTTTGTTTCGTCAAGTACGCCCAGGTTTACACGGCAAACCTTTTGAAATGATTAAATTTCGTAGCATGAAAGACACAGTAGATGCACAAGGCAATCTCTTGCCAGACAGTGAACGCTTACCCCTATTTGGTAAAATGCTGCGTTCTACCAGCCTAGATGAAATGCCAGAATTGTGGAATGTGATTAAAGGTGATATGAGTATTGTAGGACCACGCCCGCTACTCATGGAGTATTTGCCTTTATATAATACCGAACAAGCTAAGCGTCACAATGTGCGTCCAGGTATGACTGGTCATGCACAGGTAAATGGGCGTAATGCAATTAGCTGGGAAGAAAAATTTAAACTTGATACTTGGTACGTAGAAAATCAGTCGACTGTGCTTGATTTTAAAATTATGTTTAAAACTGTGCATAAAGTCATTGCAAAAGATGATATTAATGCGGCAGATAATGCACCAATGTCAAAATTTGAAGGTTCTAAAAATGACACAAAATAATAACATTCTGCTTTCAATCATTATTCCTGTTTATAATGTAGAGAATGTAGTTACTTTTTGTATAAATTCAATTTTTAATCAGAACTTGAATCCTGAGAATTTTGAAGTCATTTTAATTAATGATGGTTCTAAAGATAACTCATATAATGTGTGTTTATCACTCAGTCAAAAGCATTCTAATATTCGTGTGCTTAATCAAGAAAACTCAGGCCAAAGTGTGGCACGCAATCGTGGGATTGATGAGGCACGTGGCCTCTATTTGAATTTTATTGATTCGGATGACTATATAATTGATGGTTACATGAATGAGATCCTAAAATTTGCATTGAGAGAAGACTGTGACTTTATCGGTTTTGGTAGTAAGCAAGTATGGAGTCGTAAAAACGAGCAGGGTGCTGTGCCTTTAGAAGTGTCTTTACAAGGGGAGGGTAACTACATTCTTTCTGAATATAACTACAATAACGGCCCTTGGTGGTACATTTTTAAAAAAGAAAAGCTCGGCAGTTTACGCTTTATTTCAAAACGTCTTTGTGAAGATGGTTTATTTACAGCAGAACTGATTGCAGTCTCTCAAAAAGTCAGTATTATCAAAAATGTGGTTTATTGCTATGTTGATAATCCTGAGTCGACAGTAAATACTAAGAATGTCGCACGCCAGATCAAACTGCGTGATGATATGTTCTTTGCTGCGTCACATTTCAACAGTATTTTGATGAAGTTAGATAAAAGTAATCCCTATTATCAAGCCGCGTATCAGCGTTTAAAAGAGCGTCAAGAAACCTATATTTTCTATGGTTTAATTCGTTGTATTAAAACCAATGAACCTGTACCAAATATCATGCAAAAGCTTGCAGAAACAAAGAATGAATACCCAATCAAAAAATTCTCTGGGTATGGGAGATGGTATAATAAAGTGTTAATTTTTATCCTCAATAACAAGTTTTTATTATCGACCGCAGCAAAAGTTAACCATATGCTTAAAATTGTAAAGTGAAATAAATGTCTAATATTTTAATTACCTCAGCAGGACAACGGGTTTCATTAGTACGTTCTTTCCAAACAGAACTGAAAAAGCATTTTGAAAATGGCCAGGTTTTCACTACTGATTTAAACCCTGTATTAGCCCCTGCATGCCACGTTTCTGATCAAAGCTTTACTGTACCGCGTGTCACAAGCCCTGAATATATTGAACGGCTATTACAATTATGTTTAGAGAACAATATTAAATTGATTGTACCGACTATTGATACTGAGCTGTTGGTGCTGAGTGAAAATATTGAAATCTTTAAACAACAAGGTATTTATTTATTGGTGAGTGATACAGCACTCGTACAACAATGCCGTGATAAGCGTCAGATTAATCAATTCTTTGAACAGCATGGTATTCATATTCCTCAGCAATATAATCTAGACCATTTGCAGTTCCCTGTATTTGTAAAACCTTATGATGGCAGTTTAAGCAAAGGGATTTTTACCGCACAGTGTGCAGTAGATATTAAGCCTGAGCATCGTGCTGACCCTAAACTGATGTTTATGGAATACATTGCACCTGAGGATTATGATGAGTTCACAGTCGATTGCTATTATGATCGATACTCAAATTTAAAATGTGTTGTACCACGTAAACGTATTTTTGTTCGTGCAGGCGAAGTCAATAAAGGCGTGACTAAAAAGAATATTATTGTTGCTGAGTTTAATCAGAAGTTACACCATATTACCGGTGCACGTGGCTGTTTAACCATTCAGGTATTTTTACACAAAACTGAAGATAAAATTCTGGGCATTGAAATTAACCCACGTTTTGGTGGAGGTTACCCATTAAGTTATTTGGCAGGTGCGAACTATAGCCGATGGGTAATTCAAGAGTATTTGCTTGATCAGACCATTGAACCTTTCTCAGCATGGAATGATAACTTATTGATGCTACGTTACGATGCTGAGGTATTGGTCAATGACTACACTGCTTAAGTGTTTAGTTTTAGATCTTGATGATACGTTATATCCTGAAATCAGTTATTTGCACTCAGCATATCGCTTTATTGCCGCCAAAATCAGTACAGAGCCTGAAGCATTGAGTGCGCATATGCTGCAGCAATATTATGCTGGTGAAAATGTACTTGAACAGCTTGTACACGACTATGGAATTGATAAAACAACTTTGCTGGAGTGGTACCGTTTTCATCAGCCTGACATCAGCTTATATCCAGCGGTGTTAGAAACGCTGAATAGCTACACAGCAGAGTATCAATATGCTGTGATTACTGATGGACGTTCAAAAACTCAGCGTAATAAATTGTGTGCATTGGGCTTAATGCCATATTTAAACAGCATTGTGATTTCAGAAGAAATTGGTTCAGAAAAACCTGATGCTGCAAATTATGAAAAGGTGATGCAGGATTTACAATGCGAGCACTATATTTATGTGGGCGATAACTTAAAAAAAGATTTTGTCACAGCGAAACGCTTAGGTTGGACAACAATTTGTTTGAAAGACCAAGGGCTTAATATTCATCAACAAGATTTTTCAGTCGCTGAGCAATATAAAGCAGACTACTGCTTTGACTCTTGGCATGAAATTAAAAATTTCTTAGCACAAGATAGAAAAACATTCAATAGGATAAGTCGTAAATGTTAAACACTGCATTTGAACCATGGCCAAGTTTCACTCAAGAAGAGACTGATGCTGTATCACAAGTTTTACTTTCGAATAAAGTGAATTACTGGACGGGTCAAGAATGTCGTGAATTTGAAAAAGAATTTGCATATTTTGCCGGAACTCAATATGCAGTAGCACTTGCTAATGGTACCGTGGCTTTAGATGTGGCGCTAAAAGCTCTAGGCATTGGTGCGGGCGATGATGTCATTGTCACTTCTCGTACTTTCCTGGCATCGGCCAGTTCAATTGTGACGGCTGGGGCAAATCCAGTTTTTGCCGATGTCGAGTTGGATTCACAGAATATCTCGCGCCGTACCATTGAAGCAGTCATTACGCCTAATACCAAGGCCATTATCTGTGTGCATTTGGCGGGCTGGATGTGCGATATGGATCCAATCATGCAGTTGGCTGCAGAAAAAGGTCTATATGTCATTGAAGACTGTGCTCAGGCACATGGGGCAAAATATAAAGGTAAATCTGCCGGCTCAATTGGTCATATAGGAGCTTGGTCGTTCTGCCAGGATAAAATTATGACCACTGGTGGTGAAGGGGGAATGGTCACCACCAATGACGAAAACCTGTGGAAAAAAATGTGGTCGTATAAAGATCACGGTAAAAATTTTGACAGTATCTATAACAAACAGCATCCACCAGGATTCCGCTGGCTGCATGACTCCTTTGGCACCAACTGGCGCATGATGGAAATGCAGGCTGTGATTGGTCGGATTCAGTTGCAACGTATGGCCGAATGGACTCAAAAACGTACCGATAATGCGAAACGTATTTTGGCCGCATTTGCAGACAGCCCTTATTTTAACGTGCATTATCCAAATGATGATTATACCCATGCCAATTATAAGTGTTACGTACAAGTCAATCTTGAACAACTGCCTGAAGGCTGGTCACGTGACCGGATTATGCAGGAAATCAATGCGCTAGATGTACCTTGTTTTAGTGGTTCATGTTCGGAAGTTTATTTGGAACATGCCTTTGACGGTACAGCATGGCGACCAAAACAGCGTTTAGTCAACGCCCAGCAATTGGGTGAAACCAGCTTAATGTTTTTAGTGCATCCGACATTAAGTGATGTCAGTATTGATAAAACGGTCACCACGATTGAACAGGTCATTTGTAGAATAGCGGCTTAAATTTTGCAAGAGCAATGCACCGAATTCGGTGCATTGCTCCATAGGATATCAATTTAAATTACGAATAGAATCGTGATTCATTAAAAAATCATTAGAATGAGACGGCGCATCCAGTGAAATCCATAATTCATCCATTCGTAGAATCACCACGATCAGTAAAATTAGCATTTCTTGTTATTCTAGACTTTTGTATTTTTCCTGTGCTGATCTGGCTCTGTTATGCCATCCGTAAATTTGATTTGGGTGCAGAAGTTGTTCCTAACCTTCCTTTCGGTTCAATCTGGGTCAGCATCATTGCTGTTTCGTCCTTGTTTATTTTGGGTATTTATCGCTTTATTGTACGGACCTACAACGAAGTTTTTATGATTAAACTGGGCTTAGCCACATCATTGTCTGTGGTTGGACTTTATGTTTTGGCCTATTTGACTCATGCATTTATTCCGATGTCTATTCCGTTGATGTTCGGTTTCATGATGTTTGCCTGGGTCTGGTTTAGTCGCGGCTTTATCCGTTTTATTATCCGTTCCTATTTACAGGCTGATATTCAGAAAAAACGTGTGGCGATTTATGGTGCAGGTAATGCCGGACAACAAGTCGCTGCTGCGCTGTATCGTTCCAATGAACATTTGCCGGTTTTGTTTGTCGACGATGACCCTTCTCTATCGGGACAGCAGTTGGGCAGACTGAAAGTCTATGATGCTGAAACTGCATTAAAAGTGATGGCCAAGAAAAAAATTGATGAAATTTTAATCGCCTTGCCTTCAGTCGGTCGTATCCGTAAAAGTGAAATTGTCAAATTCTTGGAACCGGCACATCTTAAGATTACCGAAATTCCGGGTCTGACCAGACTGGTCGATGGTGAAATTCGGGTTTCTGATATTCAGGAAGTCGATATTATTGATTTATTGGGACGTGATCCAGTTCCACCAATTCAGGAATTATTGGCTAAAAATATTAAAAATAAAGTGGTCATGGTGACGGGTGCGGGCGGCTCTATTGGTTCAGAATTGTGCCGACAAATTATTAAAAATCAGCCTATAAAACTGGTGATTTATGAGCTGACAGAGTTTGCGCTGTATAGTATTGATAAAGAATTGAACTTAAATACCCATATTGAAATTATTCCTATTCTAGGTACGGTGCTGGATCAGGCCAAACTGGAACGCATCATTGAGCAATATGGCATTCAAACTGTTTATCATGCTGCTGCCTATAAACATGTGCCTTTGGTGGAATGTAACCCGATTGCGGGTTTAAAAAACAATGCCATTGGTACGGCATTTAGCTTAAATGCCGCAGTGAAAAAAGGGGTAGAAACCTTTGTACTGATTTCAACCGACAAAGCAGTACGTCCCACCAATGTCATGGGGGCCTCTAAACGTATGGCAGAGCTGTATTGCCAGGCCATGGCAGAAGCCCAAGACCGGACTCAAATCAGTATTGTACGTTTTGGTAATGTGCTGGGTTCGTCGGGTTCGGTGGTGCCGTTGTTTAAGCAGCAAATTGCCAAAGGTGGACCTATTACCGTCACCCATCCAGATGTTACACGTTACTTTATGACCATTCCTGAAGCCTCCCAGCTGGTGATTCAGGCCGGAGCCTTAGGTCAGGGCGGGGATGTATTTTTGCTGGATATGGGGGAGCCAGTGCGTATTCAGGACTTGGCGCGCCAGATGATTGCCTTAAGTGGCTTAAAAGTGCGCGAAACTGGTGCTCAAAATGGTGATATTGAAATTCAATATTCTGGTTTGCGTCCAGGTGAAAAACTGTACGAAGAATTACTGATTGATCATGAAGATACCGAAATTACACAACATACTCGTATTTTAAGATCTTTCGAAAAGCATTATCCTCTGGATGAGTTGATTAAAATTTTTGAAAAAATGAATACACTGACAGCCGTTGATAATGATGTAAATTGGGCTTTGACCCAGTTAGAGTATTATGTTGATGGTTATCAACGTGGTAAAGAAATTAAAGTAAATTAATATTTAGGTATGATGATGATTAAAAAGGCGATTCTCCCTGTTGCTGGTTTAGGTACTCGGTTCTTGCCTGCAAGTAAGTCGATTCCCAAAGAAATGGTCACGGTTGTTGACCGTCCTGCAATTGAATATGTAGTACGCGAGGCAGTTGCAGCAGGGATTGAACAAATTATTTTGGTCACCCATTCTTCAAAAGCATCGATTGAAAATTATTTCGACCGTAATTTTGAACTTGAAACCACATTAGAAAATAAAAAGAAATTTGATTTGCTCAAAGAAATTACTGAAATCTTACCCCCGCATGTGAGTGTTGTGAGTGTTCGTCAGCCACAGCCCCTTGGTTTGGGACATGCGGTATTGTGTGCAAAAGCAGTGGTGGGAGACGAAGATTTTGCAGTTCTACTGCCGGATGTACTGGTTAAAGATGATCAGGTTGAAAATGATCTGGCGAAAATGATTGCACGTTTTGATGCGACTGGCGCTTCCCAAATTATGGTTGAAGCTGTACCTGACAATATGGTCGATCAATACGGGATTGTTGATGTCGCTGAGAGTCCAGCAGTTGCTGAAAGCATTGTCATGCAAGGTATTGTAGAGAAGCCTGCAGTAGGAACAGCACCTTCTAATCTGTCGGTTGTAGGTCGTTACGTACTTCCTGCTAAAATTATGCAATTATTAGAGCAGACCCCAAAAGGTGCGGGGAATGAAATTCAATTAACTGATGCGATTGCCATGTTACATCAGACAGATTGTATTGAAGCTTATCGTATGAAAGGTCAAACTTTCGATTGTGGTAGCAAATTAGGGTATTTAAAAGCAGTATTGCATTATGGGGTAGCTCATCCAAAATTGGGTGAAGATTTTAAAGCCTTAATTAAAGAGTTAAAACTATAAATATAAAACTATAAAATTAGGAGACTCTATGAAAGTTGCAGTATTTGGACAAACCCTGTATTCAGGTGTCCTGTCAGCATTGTTGGCCGAATGTGGCCATCAGGTGTATTGGTGTGATTTTCTAAAAAAAAGTGCTTTAGAACAAGCTTATGCCCAAGATGATGCGGTCAAACAGTTACTGGATAAACAGCAACAAAATGGATTTTTAAAATACTGTCACCTGAATGATATTGCCCTGGATATCGATGCTTATTTCTTTAGTTTTAATCCGACTGAAGAAAATTTAGGCATTGAAATATTAAAAGAAATCGGTCAGCGTCAAATTATTCATCCTAAACTGATGATTAATGCATCCACGCTAGGCTTGCATGGTACGGACAAATTACAAAAGTATTTACCTGAAGATGATTGGGTGTATTTACCCGACATCATTCAGGAGGGAAATGCCTTGGCCAGCATGACTCAAGCCGAACAGTTGATTGTGGGCTGTGAGCAAAGTAAGGTTCAACTCAAAATCCAGGAATTACTGCGTCCATTATTTCCGCGTCATCAGCAATATTTATTTATGCCCATTTTAGATGCGGAGTTTACCAAACTCAGCATTTCAGGCATGTTGGCGACACGCATTAGTTATATTAATGACCTCGCCGTAGTTGCGGAAAAACTGGGCATTGATATCGAGCATGTGCGTCAGGGCATGGCAGCGGATAGCCGGATCGGGTCGTCGTATCTGTATCCAGGTGCGGGTTTTGGTGGAGAGAACTTCTCGCATGATATTCTCACTTTGGCCAATACTGTGTCCGGGACAGGGGCTAAAAGTAAGCTTTTGGCGCAGGTTTGGGAAATCAATGAACAACAAAAAGAGCTGCTGTTTAGAAAACTGTGGAATTATTACCATGGTGATTTAGCAGGCAAAACTGTTGCAATTTGGGGTGCCTCTTTTAAAGAAAATACGGCACGTATCCAGCAATCCCCTATTCATATCATGCTGAAAGCCTTATGGGCGCAAGGAGTGACGGTCAAACTGCATGATCCGCAGGCTTTGGCTGAAATTGAAAAAGTCTATGGACATCGTGAGGACTTGATTTATTGTACCGAGCAGTATGAAGCCGTAAACGGCGCACATGCCTTATGCCTGTTAACCGCTTGGAAACAATATTGGAGTCCAGATTATCCGACTTTATTAAAAATCATGCAGCATCCGCTGATTTTAGATGGTCGAAATATTTATGATCCAGACTATGTGAAAGCGCAGGGATTTGCCTATATGGGGGTAGGGCGTTAATGATGAATCAAGCACAACCTTATCCAGTAGAAACGACTGATACAGTTTTAAGCAAGCTGCTGAATTTGAAAAATGAACTTGGGAACAAGCATTTAACCGATTTTTTTGCAGAAGAAGAAGACCGTTTTCAAAAAAATTCTGTAAATTTAGACAATGTGGTTTTTGATTTTAGCAAGCATCGGGTCAATCAGGCTGTACTTGACCGTTTGGTTGAATGGGCCAATGCACAACAGCTCAAGCCCTGGATTAAACGTCTGTTTTCCAGTGAAGCCATTAACTATACCGAACAGCGTGCGGCGATGCACTGGGCACTACGCTTGCCTAAACATGAAGTTCAACATCCTGAAATTGCTGATCAAGTTCATGAACAATTAGAGCGGATGTTCAATCTGGTCAATAAAATCCATGCCGGTCAATTTCGCGGTGCGACCGGGGAAGTGATTCAGGATGTGGTCAATATTGGTGTTGGAGGGTCGGATCTTGGGCCAGTGATGGTCAGCCATGCGCTATCTGATTTTAAAAAACAGACCACCAAGCCTTTAAATATACATTTCGTCTCGACCATGGATGGTAGCCAGCTATCAGCATTGCTGCATCAGCTGCGCCCTGAAACCACTTTATTTATTATATCTTCTAAGTCTTTTGGTACCATTGATACCTTATCCAATGCACAAACCGTGCGTTTATGGCTGGAAAAAGCCTTAGGTCAGCATCCGCATATTCTCAAGCACCATTTTATCGGAGTCTCGACCAAACCTGAGAAAATGACGGAGTGGGGTATTGCTCCTGAAAATCAGTTGTTGCTTTGGGATTGGGTCGGCGGGCGTTATTCACTCTGGTCATGTATTGGTTTGCCCGTGGCGCTTAGTATAGGAGTTGTAGGCTTTAAGCAGCTGCTGGCCGGGGCTTATGCGATGGATCAGCATTTCCAGAATGCCCCTTTTGCACACAATATTCCGGTATTGATGGGCTTGCTGGGTGCCTGGAATACCAACTTTCTAGATATCCAGACCCATGCCATTTTGCCTTATGATGGCCGTTTAAAATACTTTGCGGCCTATTTACAGCAGCTGGAAATGGAATCGAATGGTAAATCGATTCAACGTACAGGTGAGCATGTTGAAACCAATACTTGCCCGATTGTTTGGGGTGAGGTCGGACCCAATGCCCAGCATGCTTTTTATCAGTTATTGCATCAAGGCACACAAGCCGTCAGCTGTGATTTTATTGCACCGGTAAAACGCTATAATGCCCAGCAATTTACTTATGTAGACAATGCCGATGCCTTGATTGAGCAGCATCATTTGGCACTGTCTAACTGCCTGGCACAGTCACGCTTGCTGGCATTTGGTAATCAGGCATTAGATCAGACTGAACTCAATGATTTACCTGCCTATAAACAATATGCAGGCAATCAGCCCAGTAGCACCATTTTACTCAAAGAACTGACACCTTATAGCCTGGGTATGTTGATTGCCATGTATGAACATAAAGTGTTTGTGCAGTCTGTACTCTGGAATATCAATCCCTTTGATCAATGGGGGGTTGAAAAAGGCAAGGAAATTGCCAATCAGCTGCTGCCGATTTTAAGTGGCGAAAGTCAGAACATTTCAGATTTAGATGCCTCGACTCAAGGCTTAATACATATATTATTAGGAAAAACCCATGGCTAAAATTTTAGTGACCGGCGGTGCAGGCTATATTGGCTCACATACCTGCGTGGAACTGTTAAATTCAGCGCATGATGTGATTGTGCTGGATAATCTTTGCAATAGTTCGGAAGAATCTTTAAATCGAGTGCAACAGATCAGCGAGAAAACTTTAACTTTTGTGCAAGGTGACATTCGTGATGCACAAGTTTTAGATCAGGTTTTTCAGCAGCATCACATTGATGCCGTGATTCATTTTGCCGGTTTAAAAGCGGTAGGGGAAAGCCAGCAAATTCCACTGGCTTATTTTGACAATAATATTTCTGGCTCCATTCAACTGGTACAGGCCATGCAGCGCGCAGGGGTATTTAATCTGGTCTTCAGTTCATCGGCCACAGTGTATGATGAGGCCAATGTATCACCTTTAAATGAAGACATGCCTACAGGTATGCCAAGTAATAACTATGGTTATACCAAACTGATTGTTGAACAGCTTCTACAGAAATTATCCGTGGCAGATGAACGCTGGTCGATTGCCTTACTGCGTTATTTCAACCCGGTCGGTGCGCATAAAAGTGGTCGTATTGGAGAAGACCCGCAAGGCATTCCGAATAACCTGATGCCATTTGTCACTCAAGTCGCAGTAGGCCGTCGTGAAAAACTGGCGATCTTCGGCAATGATTACGATACTGTTGACGGGACTGGCGTGCGCGATTATATCCATGTGGTGGATTTGGCGAATGCGCATTTATGTGCCTTGAATAATCGCCTTATGGCAAAAGGCTGTCGTGCCTGGAATATTGGAACCGGTCAGGGTTCATCGGTTCTGGAAGTAGTCAAGACGTTCGAACGGGTCAACCATGTGCCGGTCGCCTATAGCATTGAGCCGCGTCGTGAAGGCGATGTGGCGACTTCATTTGCAGACAATAGCCGTGCTGTGCAAGAGTTAGGCTGGAAACCGCAATATACTCTGGAAGATATGCTGGAGAACAGCTGGAACTGGCAGAAGCAGAATCCGAATGGCTATCGCTAAAATGCTTAAAATTGCATGAATAAAAATGGGAGCAAATTGCTCCCATTTTTATGGCGCTTGATCTGGAAGTTTTAACCTTGAATCAGCAGGGTTAACTCATTGACATAATCTTGGATTGGTCGTGGTTTTTGATCACGGCGACTTTCAATATTCAAACGCAGTAAAGGTTCGGTATTGGAAGCACGGACATTAAAACGCCATGCACCAAAATCCAGGCTGACCCCATCCGTCTGATCAATGGCAGGATTTTGATCGGCGAAGTGATCAAAAATCTTTTGAATGGTGGCTTGCGTGTTTGCAACTTTAAAGTTGATTTCACCCGAACATGGAAATTTGGCAATCATGCCTTCAACCAGTGAAGATAAAGATTGTCCTGTTTCAGATAATACAGAAATAGCCAACAGCCATGGGATCATGCCACTGTCACAGTAAGCAAAATCACGGAAGTAATGATGTGCACTCATTTCCCCACCGTAAACCGCATTGTGTTCACGCATTTTTTCTTTAATGAATGAGTGACCTGATTTGGATTGAATCGCTTCACCTTTGTATTGTTCAACCACATCAAAGGTGTTCCATACCAAGCGTGGATCATGCACGATTTTTTCACCTGATTGTTTAAGCAAGAACGCTTGTGCCAATAAACCAACGATGTAATAACCTTCAATAAACTGACCTTTTTCATCAAACAGGAAGCAGCGGTCGAAGTCACCATCCCAAGCCAAACCCATGTCGGCCCCATGCTCAATCACGGCATCACGTGTACTGTCACGGTTTTCAACAAGCAGTGGATTGGGGATACCATTCGGGAAGGTACCGTCAGCTTCATGATGAATTTTAATAAATTCTACCGGTACATTGAGTACTTTGAATTTTTCTTCAATTGCATCAATCACATGACCTGCTGCCCCATTACCTGCATTCACAACCAGTTTTAAAGGTTTAATTTTTGCAGGATTAATGTAGGTCATCAAATGATCTACAAATTCAGCCAGAATGTTGTATTTTTCAGTGCTACCTTTGACTGCAATATCTGCGAATGAATTGGTTTCAGCCAATGCCTGAATGTCTTTTAGACCAGTGTCTGCACTGATTGGACGGGCATTTTCACGTACCAGTTTCATGCCATTATAATCCATTGGATTATGACTGGCCGTAATTTCAATGCCACCTTGAACATCTAAATGGAACGCACCGAAGTAGACTTCCTCAGTTCCAGTCATTCCTAAATCGAGTACGTTAACACCTGCATCATTTAAACCGCGAATAGTTGCCTGTTTAAGATTTTCACTGCTCAAGCGAATATCACAACCTATGACAACGGTCTTGGGTTGATAAATTTGACCATAAGCCCGGCCAATTTTATAAGCGATGTCTTCGTTTAATTCTTCACCCAATTTTCCACGAATATCGTAGGCTTTAAAACAAGTCAGGGTCATATTCTTTTACTCTTTCCTTTTGCAAGAAAAAGGCCGGTTACCCAGCCTTATATCAAAATTTATTATTCCACCGTTACCGATTTTGCCAGGTTGCGTGGTTGATCGACATCCGTACCACGCAAGACTGCGACATGGTAAGACAGGAGCTGCACCGGAATACTGTAAACAATAGGCGCAAGAACCGGGCTGATACTTGGCACATGAACTACATGTTGGCGGTCTTTTCCTTTAATACCACTGTTTTCATCGGCAAAGACAAACAGTTCACCACCACGTGCCTGAACTTCTTCCATATTGGATTTGAGTTTATCCAGCATGTCGTCTTGCGGTGCAAGAATTACCACAGGCATGTCATTGTCTACCAATGCCAATGGGCCATGTTTCAGTTCACCTGCTGCATAACCTTCGGCATGAATATATGAAATTTCTTTCAGTTTTAATGCGCCTTCAAGAGCAATCGGGAACTCGGTACCACGGCCTAAAAACAGGCAGTGCTGTTTTTCTACAAACAGCTCAGATAAACGCAGAATGTCTTTATCTTGCTGTAGGGTATCTAAGATGACTTTAGGTGTATGCCATAAATCAGTGGTAATGGCAGTAATTTGTTCAGCCGAGATGCTTTGTTTGACTTGACCAATCTTGAGTACCAACAGCATCAGTGCAGCAAGCTGCGTGGTAAATGCTTTGGTTGACGCAACGCCAATTTCAGGTCCGGCCAGGGTTAGCAGGCTATAATTGGTTTCACGCACCATAGAAGAGGTAGCCACATTACAAATGGTCATGGTACTAATGTTTAATTTTTTTGCAGCAGCGCGTTTTTGGGTATCACGCAGCGCAGCCAAAGTATCGGCAGTTTCACCGGATTGGGAAATACACACATAAAGAGTGTTATTGACAATCACTGGCGTGCGGTAACGGAATTCGCTGGCAATTTCCACCTGACAAGGCAAGTCAATCAGCTGCTCAAACCAGTATTTTGCAATCATGCCGGCATGGTAACTGGTCCCGCAGGCAATAATTTGTACCTGTTGAATCTTTTCAAAATCGCCCACCGCATTTTGCAAGAAATCTTCGCGCAAATCGTTGCCATTCAAGGCTTGGGAAATGGTCTGCTGAATCGCTTCAGGCTGCTCATAAATTTCTTTGAGCATGTAGTGCTTATATTCACCTTTAGATGCATTGCTGACGGTGGCATCCAGCTCTTTTACTGGACGATTCACCAGTTGCCCATCCACAAACACTTCAATACTGTTACGGGTTAAACGTGCAATATCACCTTCTTCCAGATAAATAAAACGGTTGGTAATTGGAAGCAGGGCCAATTGATCCGAACTGATAAAGTTCTCGCCAATCCCGACGCCAATAACCAAAGGTGAACCTTCACGAACGGTAATCAGTTCATTCGGATGGTCGGTATGCACGATACCCAGTGCATAAGCCCCTTTGAGCTGGGGAACAACCTGCTGAACCGCTTCTAGAAGGCTAGAGGTTGATTTCAATGCATCATTGACCAGATGTGCGACAACTTCGGTATCCGTTTGTGAGGTAAACACATAGCCCAGGGCTTCAAGATCGTCTTTCAGTTCTTGATAGTTTTCAATAATACCGTTATGCACCACAGCCACCGTACCAGAAACATGCGGGTGAGCATTGTTTTCAGTCGGTTTACCATGGGTTGCCCAACGGGTATGGGCAATCCCCAGTGAGCCTTGGATATTCGATTCACTTACTGCCTGTTCCAGATTGATCACTTTACCCACACGGCGTTCGCGCAGCACATGACCACCATTGATCAGCGCAACACCCGCTGAATCATAACCACGGTATTCAAGGCGCTTCAGGCCTTCAATTAAAATATTGCTAATATTACGTTCTGCAACGCCACCGACAATTCCGCACATATTTATAATCCTCTTATTTTTTCAGTTTTTGGGGGCGTTGATAGTTTTCTTTAGCCACTTGTTTAGATCGTTCAAAGGCCAAACTATTTTCTGCGACATCGCGTGTGATGACTGAGCCAGCGCCGACAGTTGCACCATTGCCAATACTGACTGGAGCAACCAGTGAGCTGTTCGAGCCGATAAAGGCTGAATCACCAATAATGGTTTTAAATTTATTGGCCCCATCATAATTGCAGGTAATGGTACCCGCACCAATATTTGAACCTGCACCGACTTCGGCATCACCTAAATAGGTAAAGTGATTGGCTTTAGAGCCGAGGCCAATTGTGGAATTTTTCACTTCAACAAAGTTGCCAATATGCACTTCATTCGCCAGTTTGGCACCTGGACGTAAGCGTGCAAATGGACCGATTTGTGCATCTTCACCAACAATTGCATTATCGAAGATACTGTAGGGTTGAACCTTGGTGCCTGAAGCAATCTTGGTATTCTTAATCACACAGCCTGCACCAATTTCAACATGATCACCCAACTCGCAGTCACCTTCAATGATCACATTGATGTCAATCCGCACATCTTGACCAACTGTAAGATTGCCACGTAAGTCGAAGCGGGTAGGATCAATTAAATGCACCCCTTGCTGCATAAGTTTTTTAGCTTGATCATTTTGAAATTCACGCTCTAGAGCGGCAAGCTGAATACGGTCGTTTACACCTTCAACTTCAAAAGCTAATTCTGGTTCAACCGATGCGACTTCTAAGCCATCAGCAATGGCCATCGCCACGATATCCGTCAGGTAATATTCACCTTGGGCATTTTCATTGCTCAATTTTGGCAACCATTGATGCAATTTGGCGTTGCTGACACAGTAAATTCCGGTATTAATTTCTTTAATTTGACGCTGTGCATCACTTGCGTCTTTATGTTCAACAATGGCCTGAATTTTATTGTTTTCACGTACGATACGGCCATAACCGGTAGCATCAGCCAGGGTTAATGTCACCAGGCCAATTCCTGTTTCACGTGAAACAGTTAACAGCTTTTCTAATGTTTCTTGTGTAATGCAAGGCACATCACCCGATAGAATCAGTGAAACGCCATCGCTAGGAAGAACCGGTAAAGTGACTTTAACCGCATGACCTGTACCCAGCTGTTCGGCTTGTTCTACCCATTGAACATTTTCCTGTGCAAAGGCTTGTTGAACTAAATTACCGCCGTGTCCAAAAATGGTAATAATATTTTTGGCATTTAATTTTTTAGCAGTTTCAATGACATGACCGAGTAGAGGGCGTCCTGCGAGCGGCTGCAATACTTTGGGTAAGCTCGAACGCATTCGAGTTCCTTTACCGGCAGCAAGAATAATCACAGAAGTTGACATAATACACCTTAAAAACTTGGCTTAAGCCATTGAAATGTTGAGGTACACGAGAATACAGATTGCGGCCCAAATGCCAGCAATAATATCGTCAAACATAATGCCGAAACCGCCACCGACTTGACGGTCGATGACACGAATAGGCCAGGGTTTCCAGACATCGAATAAGCGGAACAGGGCAAATCCGACGAGCACCCAAAGCCAGCTCATTTTTGCGAAGTAAATCAGGGGCAGGAAGGTAATCGACTGTCCTGCAAATTCATCCCAAACAATACGGCCATCGTCATGTACGCCCATGACTTTAGCGGTTTGCCCGCAAATATAAATGCCAATAAGTGACATTAAAATCATGGCAATAATGGAGGCTGTAAAGCCAATTGCAAGCCAGGCAGGAATAAACAGCAATGCAAAGGCCGAACCAAAAGTGCCCGGCGCTTTGGGTAACAACCCGGAACCAAATCCGACACCGCAAAAAACGATAAAGCGGTTGTACCAGGACATGTCTTTAAAATGAATCGCAGGTTTATGCAAAGTGTTGATATCCATGAAATTGCAGCGAATGATCTACGCCATCCTGCACAAAAGTTAACTCAGTTTTTTGGTCAATTTGTCCAATTTTGCTAATGTTGACATCTAATTGTTGTTGCAAAAGCTTTTCGTAATTTTGCGGGCTTATTGTAAAGCATAACTCATAGTCATCGCCACCCGCGAGAGCATATTGCCATTGCTGTTCTTGAGTTAAATTTTGTAAATCTGGACTGATTGGTAGCTGATTTAATTCAAGCGTGGCGCCGACTTTTGATGCTTTTAAAATATGGCCCAAATCTTGTGCTAATCCATCAGACACATCTATCATGCTGGATGCCAGGCCTTTTAACTTTTGACCGAGCTGACAACGTGGGGTTGGATAATCCAGACGCTGTTGTAGCGGATGTCCTAAATTGTGCAGAGCAAATGCGGCATCACCGACTGTACCAGAGACACAGACATAATCGCCGGCTTTTGCGCCTGAACGTGTGATGGCTTTTCCGGTTTCTATCCAGCCAAGCGCGGTGACTGAAATAGTGAGATGAGGACTTTGGGTGGTATCGCCACCAATTAAACTCACACCAAATTGATCGCAGCAATCATATAAACCTTGGCTAAAGCCTTTGAGCCAGTCATGATCAATTTGGGCTAGGCTCAATGCCAGTAAGATGCTCTGCGGTTTGGCACCCATCGCGGCAATGTCAGATAAATTGACAGCGACAGATTTCCAGCCAATGGCATGCGGATTGGTATCGAGAGGGAAGTGTCGTCCAGCAACCAGAGTATCGGTACAAATCACCAATTGTTGCTGTGGAGGAGGGGTGAGCAAGGCTGAGTCGTCACCGACACCTAAATCGACAGATGAATTGTTTTGCCGATTAAAATAAGTATCAATGATCGAGAACTCAGCCATACAACAAATCTACTGAAAAATTAGTCGGCTTGTTGCTTTTCTGCTGCACGTAAGCTGGTTGCTAAACGGTCCAATACACCATTGATGTATTTATGGCTGTCTGCACCGCCAAAGTGTTTAGCAAGCTCAATCGCTTCGTCTAAAACAACACGGTAAGGAACTTCAAGATGGTCTTTGAGTTCATACGCACCGAGACGAAGGGTTGCAAGTTCAACGCCATCAAGGGCGCTCACTTCGCGGTCAAGCACAGGGATTAAGAGCGCATCCAATGCTTCATGATTGGCAACCACTTGAGTCAACAATTCATGATAATAGCCGAGATCCACTTTGTGCATGGCATTTTCCACACGTGTACGTGCTTCAATCTCATGTACCGGATTGTGGCTCATCTGCCATTCATAAATTCCTTGTACAGCAAAACGACGTGCTTTGCGTTTTGCTGCATAAGTTGCTTGAAGTGTTTGCGACATAGCGTTAAATAGCCTTTAACAAGTTAACCATTTCAATTGCAGTAAGGGCAGCTTCACCACCTTTATTACCTGCTTTTGTACCCGAGCGTTCAATCGCTTGTTCAATACTATCCGTAGTCAATACACCATTAATTACTGGTAAGCCAGTGTCCAGACCAACCACGCCTAAACCTTTGGCACATTCACCAGCAACAAAATCGAAGTGAGGCGTGCTACCACGAATCACTGCGCCAAGGGCAATAATTGCATCAAAACGATCGGCAGCAGCCAGTTTTTTAGCCACTACTGGAAGTTCCCAGGCGCCAGGTGCGTGAACAACGGTGATATTATCCTCTGATACACCATGACGTTTCAATGTATCAATTGCACCTTCTAATAGATGTTCTACAACAAAACTATTAAAACGACCCACTAAAATCGCATAACGGCCTTCGCTAGCGAGATGTAACATACCTTCAATACGGCGAATTGCCATAGCAACCTCGATTATTTCTCTGATGTTTGATTTGCGGTGATGTATTCCACCACTTCTAAGTTAAAACCTGATAGTGCATTAAAACGTAAAGGTGAGCTGAGCAGCTTCATTTTCTCTACGCCTAAATCACGTAAAATCTGTGCGCCGACACCAATGGTTTGGTATTGCTGAGATAACGCAGCATTTGATTTGGTTGGTTTTGGCGCACTTAAACTTTCCAGCGCAGGACCTAGATCCTGTAAATGGCGTTGACCAATCCACACCAATACACCGCGATCACTATCTGCAATAGTTTTTAGCGCTTTATCTAAATTCCAGGCAGGTTCGCCATCTTGCTTGTTGATTTTAAGCAAGTCACGTGCCGGACTAAAACCATGCACACGTACAGTGGTCACACCTTGTTTCGGTTCGCCTTTTACCAGGGCCAAATGAATATCCGGGTTACCAATTTCACGGTAACGGAATAATTCAAAAGTACCGTATTCAGTATCTAGGGTTTGTTGATCCAGGCGTTCAACGGTTTGTTCGTTGGTCATGCGGTAATGGATTAAATCCGCAATAGTCCCGATTTTTAAACCATGTTTTTCTGCGAAAACTTCAAGGTCTGGACGGCGTGCCATGCTGCCATCTTCATTGATAATTTCACAAATGACAGATGCAGGTTCAAGACCGGCCAAACGTGATAAGTCACAGCCTGCTTCAGTATGACCGGCACGGTGCAATACGCCACCTGGCTGAGCCATTAATGGAAAGATATGGCCTGGCTGAACGATATCTGCCGGTTTTGCATGTGCCGCAACCGCAGTTTGAATAGTGTGCGCACGTTCAGCAGGGGAAATACCTGTTGAAATGCCTTTTGCAGCTTCGATTGATAACGTGAAGTTGGTACCGTGTTGGGCACCGTTTGCATCAACCATTAAAGGCAGGTTGAGCTGCTGACAACGGTCGCGACTCAAGGTGAGGCAAACCAGACCACGGGCGTGCGTGATCATAAAATTGATGTCTTCAGGACGTACGTGAGTTGCAGCAATGACCAGGTCGCCTTCATTTTCACGATCTTCATCATCCATCAGGATAACCATTTTTCCTGCACGGATATCTGCTACAAGCTCTTCAACTGTATTGAGCGGCATCAATCTTCACCTTCTTGTTGTCTTGAACGACATTTTGCTTACATTGATTGTTGCATAGTCTACCGTTTTTTTACGATGTTTGCCTATGCTTATTGGTTTCCATTCATGGTTCATTGTTATACACAGTGCCTGAACAGTTGAAAAGGGGACTTTATTTTAAAAAGCAGCGATTATGCTGAATCTTTAAGCAGTTGAAATACATAAATAATGACAAGCTTATGCAAAATGATGCTGATTTGTTGGGTTACGTACGCTACCGGTATAAAAAAAGCCCTAATCTTTCGATCAGGGCTTTTTTGAATCTGGAGCGGGAAAGGAGACTCGAACTCCCGACCCCAACCTTGGCAATAGTCACCAACATAAATTACATTAAATATATTAAAAGTACATTAAACTAAATACATATAAAACAAATACTTAATTCCTTAATATTTAATGGTGTAATTTAAAGTAGGGTAGGGTAAGAAGAAGTTGGTCACTTTAATATGCATTAAAATTCAACAATAATAACCAACATAAAATATGCTTCTATTTTTTATTATTTTTATTTTTTACTATTTGATAAAAATTATTTAGCTGCTGAGGAGTCCTGAATTTGGTAAGCAGCAATAGTCAAACAAATTGACCTAGATTCTTGGTAAGCGTCCGCTGAGCCCCATCAAGATTTTCCCAGTCAAAAACGATAAGCTACCATAGCAGTTATCAGACTCACCGTTTTACGGGTTCTAATCATTTGCAAGTATTTGAAAGTCTGGATGCAATTTTTTCCAATGTTCTCTTAGTTTTTCTTTATGGGCAGAACCCATTGGTAAATCTAGTAATAGCGCTGGCCATACTGACCGTGCTTTGTCCATGATCTCGTGAAGTTGTTTTTCAATTACACGCCATGGAACACCGACTTTTTCTGCCCATTGTTCAAAGTGTTTCATCTCAGCTAAATACCAATCTTTATTTTTGGCAAGATTCAATGCGAAGTGACGCTCATTTTCAATATATACACTTGTCATCAATATATCGTATGCGGGAGATAATCTAGGTGTTCTTTTATCGTGATAAATCATACTCCAGTTCTTTAAGTGTGCATCTCCATTGGCGAGTAAAATATTTATGAGTAAACGGCTGGCAAATTGCTGAATATCAAAAATTTTGTTATCTGAATACTGGTAAATGATCTTGCCTATCTGCTCATAATTTGTGGTGCTGTATTTCTGATGTGGATATGCACCAAAGATCTGAGCAAAATCTTCAATATGA
Organism: Acinetobacter sp. NS-4; assembly: GCF_037402435.1. Classification (NCBI taxonomy): domain Bacteria; kingdom Pseudomonadati; phylum Pseudomonadota; class Gammaproteobacteria; order Moraxellales; family Moraxellaceae; genus Acinetobacter; species Acinetobacter sp. NS-4. The sequence goes on from NZ_JBBEUE010000008.1 coordinate 78,087, forward strand.
ATAAGCTCTGTAGTGTTAGCAGTACTCTGTCTATCGAATCTCTTAATTGCAAAAGCATATTGCTCTTGAGGTAAATTTAATGGTGGAAGGTCTTGTAAGAGTGCCATATCTACCAAGCGAATCTCAGGGACATCTATTCCGACCATTTTGGCAAGGGTCATCATAGAATATTCATTCAGTGGAACAAAAGCATGTCTGGAAGAAGGAGTTTTGATAATCCAATCCCCGAGTAGACTGGATTCCGTTGCCTGCGCTAATGTAAAACGCCCGTCTTTGGCTTTCATGGAAAACTTCATTTGGACGCCGGCCAAGGAAAACTTATTATCTGTTCGAATCTCTTGTTTTAAGATCTGATCTGGATTCGAGATCTGAAGCTTGAATTTTATTTCATCTGGGATTTCTTCTGGATCTAATGGGGTCGCAATGAGTGCTCCAGGTAAGTCATGACCTAAAGCTGCCAATAACTGAAATTCATTGTCTATATGTACTTTGAGGCTTTGTGCAATGAGTTCGCGTAATGCACCTTCTGGTAGCAAGTTTGATAGCAAGGGGTGTAAGCGCTGATGTGTAACATAGGTCCTTTCTAAAATCTTATCTGCTTGAGGATACAAGGGGGAAGTAAGCAGGCTCAAGGTCGGGCGTTGCTGATCAAATCGGAAAGAATCCGTAAAAACCAGAATACTTTTTCCGCTCTGAAATCCTGCCAAGTATCCAACGACAGCGTGATGTAATGTTAATTCCAGGACGGCAACAGTATTCATAGTTCCTCTCCTCCGAGAAGACCCTTCCATGGGTTAGTCATTAAGTCATCCTGATCTTCAATAGTGACTTTAATTTCATCATTCAATAATTGTCTGATCAAATGAACCTTATCATCAGGGATGAGCATCAGTTGAGCATTTAATCCTGCCGCTATAATTTCTAAGGTCTCTAATCGAGGGTTGCCCTGACTTTCCAGTTTTTGGTACTGCTGTCTTGAAATGCCTGTACGTGATTGCATATCAACTTGCTTTAAGCCCAATTGGGTTCGTCTTTTTTTGATTTGCTGAAGTAAAGACTTATTCATTGTAGATACATTTATTGCTTTTAGGTCCTAAAAGAAACATATTAGTTTCTTATTTTTAAAAAAGCAATTTATGATTTTATCATTTCGATCTGTAAAACAACCCTAGCTACGTAGTGATCTGAAATGATTCTGAAAATACAGTTAAAATTTGCATTCGGACCCGCATCCTTTGTGATGGCCAGTTATTTTGATGAACTCTTCATATTATTGCTGGATATGGGCCAGAACCGAGCCTAATCTTTTATTCTCAACCGCTGCATTTTGCTGTAGTCCAACCAGTTTATTGAAGACGCTATAAATGACAAACTTCGTCATTTTATTATGGTCAGCCTCAGGGTGAAGTGTGTCTAATCAACAGGGTTTTTCAGTCTCTACGCTTTTTTGAAAGGAAGATCCTTGATCCAGATTCCTTTTGCAACAGTGCCGTTTATTGTCCTTTCGCTTCCTCAAACACTCCTGTTTCGTTCAAAACCATGTGCTGAATGGGGTGATTGGTTAGCTGGGCAATATCCAGAAGATCACAAACCATTTGTTGTCCTAGCTGTTCACGATGAGAAGCTTCAACGATTTCCTGCATGGTTTGAAATACTTCAAAACTAAGAACAACTGCTTCGCACATATTGTTCCTGTAAACAAAAACAGGTTTATGATTATCTTTGATGATCTGAACAATCTTGCTCCAATGATTGCGAATATCAGTGGCGGAAACGGTTGTACCATTAACAAAAGTTAGTTCATCCATATCAAAGACCTCATGTTGTATGACCAATGTTAGGTCATAAAATATAACCACAATTAAAACTGAAGGTATTTGCAAAATTAGCCATGTATTTACTTATTGATGGGCTATTGGGAGAAGGAATGGGTGATAGACTATGAACGAGAGTGTGTAGTCATTTTATTCAGTATTTTGCAATTTAACTAAATGAAATTTATTGAATTTTAATTATTAATTAGAAAATTAAAACGCCCAATTTAAAAAAACTGGGCGCTTCACTAATGGTAATAAGCATTACCATCAACCACTAGAGAACACAAACCATGGTTCAGTTTTGTGTTTTATAAACATACTTTGTGTATGTGAGTTTGTAAATGATTTTTTGCTCAGAGATTTAAAAATCAAAATACCTTCTTGTTAATATTTGTAATATTAGACCATACCCTAAAGTTACAATCTGAAAGTTCATGAAATTATGTATCATTTAAATGATTTTTAATCATAAGTAACATGTAACTTTAGTGTTAAAGAATTATAATTTACGAAATTGTTCATTTTTATCCAATTGGGGCGTGAAAAATTGAAAGGCCAAAAAGTAGGGTATATCCGGGTAAGTTCTGTCGAGCAAAACACTGGACGTCAACTTGAGGGAATTGAAGTCGACCGGATTTTTGTTGACCGTGCTTCAGGTAAAAATACTGACCGACCTAAATTTCAGGAAATGTTGAACTATGTCCGGGAAGGGGACAGGGTGATTGTACATTCCATGGATCGTTTTGCGCGAAGCCTGAAAGATTTGGTCACTGAAGTAGATAAACTGGTCAAACGAGGGATTGCCATCCAGTTTGTAAAAGAAAATATTACTTTTACGGCCGAATCCACCCCGATGGATAATTTGATGCTGCAATTGATGGGTGCTTTTGCACAGTTCGAACGTGAGATAATTTTAGAGCGGCAAAAGGAAGGAATAAAACTCGCCTCTGCTCAGGGGAAGTACAAAGGTCGGGTGCATAAACTAAAGCCTGACCAAGCTGAAGCTTTACGACAAGCATGGAGGGAAGGGAAGTATCCATCAAAAATGGCATTAGGAAAAGCTTTTGGGATTAGTCGTCAGGCGGTATACCGATATTTACAAGTTAGTGAATAGCTTATTGGGATTGGCAACTAAATTTAGTTTAACTTATAAAAATCATGAAACATTGTTCGAATTTTAAGCGTGGAACATAAATAATCAATAAAAAGCCGCTCTGGTACCCTATGCCCCACAACGGCTTGATCTAATATACTGAAATTTAATGATAAATATCAAGTATTTCGTATAAGGTGTATTATGTTATTTTTAGAAAAACTTAACTTAAATAGATAAATCTAATATATTATCTTTCTCACAATTTCATAAATATCAATTATCTAATAAGCTTTAAATCCTCTTGCTAAGTCTGTATGCTGTTTTATCAGAAAGATACTATAGAGGGTAATATGCATAGTTTTTCTGTAAAAGAATTGGATCAGTTGATTGAAAATGATCTAAAGGAAAAGAAAAAATCTAGTAAGTTATTGATTGGATATAAACTATTTAATGATCTAATGAATGACCCTAAATTTTATGCAGAAGTGACAGATTCAGCCCTGAGTGCCACAAAACGAAAATATAAGAACCTCAAGATCAAGATTACGACGGATAAATATCAACTTCATTTTGAATAAAACATAAAAAAGATATTGATCTCTTTCAATTGTAGATACTTGACACTGTAGTGGCTACAGGGTTTTTAATGTATCTGACAAGGAGAATATTATGAACTCTACTGGCGAAAAAAAATCTAATACTACAGGCTGCTATAGTTGTGGCAGCAATGATTCAATATCTTTAGATGAGGTTAAACCATCACCTGATTCTACAGCTAGCACATCCCATAGATTCCGGATCGCCAACATGGATTGTGCATCGGAAGAATCTGAAATCAGGCATGCACTGAAAAACATTGAAGGGATTCATAACCTGCAATTTAATCTTGGAGAACGAGAGTTAGCGATTGCCGCTGATTCTGAAGTGTTACCCGTGGTTCTCTCGGAAATACGAAAAGCCGGTTTTAAGCCTGAAGCTATTCATATCGATAACGAAATTTCAGGAGAAACCCATCATCCTGCCCAGAATTTCTGGACGACATGGGGTAAATTGTTTACTGCTTTAGTTCTAGCGTTGTGTGCTGAAGCATTAGCTTTTATGTTGCCAGAAAGTTTGGCTGTTAAGGTTGTTGGTATGACCTTAGCTGTTTTAGCCATCGGATTGTCAGGTTTTTCAGTCTACGGTAAAGGTTTATCTGCGCTTCGTCAGGGGCGTTTAAACATCAATGCGCTGATGACGGTCGCTATTACAGGGGCATTTCTGATTGGGCAATGGCCGGAAGCAGCAATGGTGATGGCTTTGTTCGCTATTGCAGAGGTCATTGAGGCACGGGCAGTAGATCGTGCTCGGAATGCGATTAAAAGTCTGCTGTCTCTTGCTCCAGAACAAGCAGAAATATTACAGCCTGATGGTACATGGCTGAGTACACCAGTGAAGGCTGTAGCAGTCGGGGCTATTGCTCGAATCCGTCCAGGAGAACGTATTCCGCTCGATGGTAGCATTATTGCTGGACACAGTGCAGTTGACCAGTCATCGGTCACAGGCGAAAGCCTGCCTATAGATAAAACTCCAGGTGATGAAGTGTATGCAGGTACGATTAATCAAACGGCTAGTCTGGAAATACAGGTCACTGCACCCGCTTCTGACAGTACATTAACCCGTATTATTCATGCGATTGAGCAAGCACAGACTTCTCGGGCTCCGACGCAGAGATTTGTCGATCGTTTTGCAGCTATTTATACCCCAGCAGTATTTGTCCTCGCCATTCTTGTGTTTCTGTCGATGCCTTTGTTCACAGATATGAATTGGATGCAGTCACTCTACAAGGCACTGGTATTATTGGTGATCGCCTGTCCGTGTGCATTGGTCATCTCCACACCCGTGACCGTGGTGAGTGGTTTAGCAGCAGGAGCACGTCGAGGGATTTTAATTAAAGGTGGTGTGTACATTGAGGACGCACGCAAGATTAAGGTTGTGGCTTTAGATAAAACTGGAACCATCACTGAAGGAAAGCCAAAACTGGTTGCATTCGAGCAATTGGACTTGAATACGCCACAAGCAGAAATAGAATGCCTTGCCAAAAGCCTTGCGGCGAGATCGGATCACCCTGTATCCAAAGCAATCGCAGAAGGGCTGACGGCAGAGGTGCGCGAGGTGAATGAGTTTCATGCTGTTGCTGGTCGTGGTGTTCAGGGTGTAATTGAGGATCATCCTTATGTGTTGGCTAACCATCGCTGGATCGAAGAACGTGGACAATGCTCTGCTGAACTTGAAGCACGTCTCAAGATTCATGAGGAAGCAGGTCGTACAGTTACAATTATTGCGAATGCGCATCGGGTGATCGCATTGTGTGCTGTCGCTGACACAATCAAGCCTTCATCAGCCCAAGCCGTGAGTGAACTGAAATCATTGGGAATTACACCGGTGATGTTGAGTGGTGATAACGTTGCGACAGCACGAACAGTCGCAGCAGAGGCGGGCATTACGGAAGTCAAAGGTAATCTATTGCCCGAAGATAAATTGCAAGCGATTGCTGAATTACAACAGCGATTTGGCGTGACCGCAATGACAGGTGATGGTATTAATGATGCGCCCGCCTTGGCTAAGGCGGATATTGGCTTTGCAATGGGTGGTGCAGGAACGCATATCGCAATGGAGGCCGCGGATGTGGTAGTCATGAATGACGATCTACGTCGCTTGCCTGAAACAATCCGTCTCTCAAAACGCACCCATACTATATTGTGGCAAAACATTACACTTGCACTAGGCATCAAACTTGTATTTTTGTTGTTAGCTATTTTTGGTAATGCCTCTATGTGGATGGCGGTATTTGCTGATATGGGGGCGAGTTTACTGGTGATTGGCAATGGGTTAAGACTGTTACGTCGATAAACTGGAATTCTTAACTTTTTGAAAGTATTTCTATTGAATGTTCGAGCGATTTTAGATGGATTTAGATAATATTTTTCTAGCTAGCTTCGGGATCGCTCTTATATTTTCTGATAGCACTTTTATTAATAAATTTTCTGAATTAGTAGACCATCCCACCAAAGTTGTGTCTTGAGCTTATAAATTATAAAGAAAATATTACATTCACTGCTCAATCGACCCCGATGGATAATTTGATGCCGCAACTAGCGGATAACGCTGGCTTCATTCAGTATCGAAAAAATTTAGGTTAATCCAATAGGCTTTGTTGCACAAACCTATCTGTAAAGGGTTTTTCAGCGATATAATTTTCAAATGAAGAAGCCTACACACAAAATCTACCGCACAACCAATTGGCCCGCATATAACCGAGCACTCATGAGTCGCGGAAATATTGCCATTTGGTTTGATCCTGCTACGCAATGGTATGCGCCATCAAAAGGCAAACAAGGGCGAAATCAAACCTACTCCGACGCAGCCATCCAATGCTGCTTAATGATTAAATCCTTATTCCGTCTGTCTTTACGTATGGTCACTGGCTTTGTGCAAAGTCTGATTAAACTTTGCGGATTAAATTGGATAGCTCCAGATTACACCACGCTTTGTAGAAGACAAAAGCATATTGATATTGTAATCAGCTACCAAAAAAGTAGCGATGGGCTGCATCTACTCATGGACTCTACAGGCATGAAGTTTCTAGGTGAGGGCGAATGGAAACGCAAGAAACATGGACCTGAATATCGTCGCTAATGGCGTAAACTTCATATTGGTATAGATGCTAAAACCCTACAAATACGAGCAGTTCAGCTTACAACCAATAATGTCAGTGATTCACAGGTGCTTGGTGATTTACTTAATCAGATTCCACAAGATGAGCAGATTAACTCTGTTTATACCGATGGAGCTTATGACACCAAGCAATGCCGTCAGGTCATTGCAGATCGGCAAGCGCATGCGGTGATTCCACCTAGAAAAAATGCGAAACCATGGAAAGATACAAAGAGTAGCTCGCTAGAGCGAAATGAATTACTTCGAACAATTAAACGTTTAGGCAGGACACTATGGAAAAAATGGTCAGGCTATCATCGTCGAAGTTTGGTTGAAACTAAGATGCATTGCATCAAATTATTAGGAGATAAACTCAGTGCAAGGAGTTTTGATAGCCAAGTGAATGAGATCCATGCACGTGTAGCAGTCCTTAACAGATTTACGGAATTAGGTCGACCACTTACCCAAGTTACGCCTTAAATTTGGCTCAATTAGGGGCGCTTTGCATTTCAAATCTTTGTGCAACAAAGCCGATGTGAATGAATTAATTGACTTACATGTCAGTGCTATCAGAGAAAATATAATCAAGCAACAAAAGCTTATTGAACAATTATCTGATTTAAGAGGTACTTGTGATGGTTTATGTACAATTGACCAATGTGGAGTTCTAAAAAATCTAGCTTGATTATCTAGACCTATGCTTTTTTCAAAAATTCTGTATATCTTTACTTAAGGCTGCAAAAAGTTTAAGGTTACTCAAATTCTGTGATCAGATCTTTGATAGATCTGGACAGCTTCTTATTGGTGTTTTAAATACAGATTTGTGTATGAAGAGAAAAACATTTCTAATCCAGATATTGGTACTCTTATTCACATTCCAGAATATTTGGAGTGTGGCAGAGGCTGCTTGTCTGCATGAAATGCCAAACATACCCAATTCAATACTCTCTAATCCAATCGATTTAGACGAAAAGAGTGATAGTCCTCGTCAAGCACTTTATTCCCTAGAAAACTATAAAGAAATCTATGACTATTGTCAGAAGGTTTGTTTTAACGAAAAGTGCAGTCATTTCTCAAATACAATCGTGATTCAGATTGACCCACCCGATGATCTGAAGCTTAAAGCTAATTTTGAGACCGGCATTACCCCAACTTATTTGGGAATAACTTTTTATAAACCCCCTTATCTGGATCAATTAACCCCGCCTCCCGATTTGCCCCTACTATTGGTGGGGTAGTCTTATAAAAGCCCACCACTCCTAATTTCATTATGCGTGGGGCATTTTCATGTCAAAAAACAAATTACATCAGGATACCTCCATCCTGAATTTATCCTGGTCAGCCTTAGGTAGCGGTATCTTGCTATCTGCAATGATCAGCTTCAGTACTTCCGTAGTCGCCAGTACTCAAGATTTAACGCTGCAGCAAGCTATTGAGCAGGTTAACCAATATCAAGCGTCCCAAAATTTCTGGGAAACGCAAAACAGCATTAATGCCACGAATCTTCAGCAAAGTAAGCTGTTTAAAAATCCTGAACTGTCAGTTGAACAAACGGGATTTGGTTCAAATAATGAAAAAGAGCTTACCATTGGCATATCACAACCCTTGGATATTTTTGGTGAGCGAAGAGCAAACCAAAAATTAGCCAGTCTCTCTACAGATAAAACAGCGCTGAAGCAGAAGATTTATCAAGCGCAAATTGAGCTTGCAGTGAAATATGTATGGTCACAACTGGCCATTGCCGAACTTGAAAGAAACATTGTCAATGAACAACTTCGGGTGAGCCAAGAAAACCTTAAAGCGATCGAGAAGCGCTTTACTGCGGGCGGTATCGCGCAAGTAGATGTGAATCGCGCACGTTTAAGTCATGCTGAAAATATCCGTCTTTTTAGACAGGCCGACTTACAAGTCCAAGTGGCCACCCAACAATTATCAAATTTATGGGGAACCTCTGATAAGTCATTGCAGGTAAACCTCTCTTCACAAAAGCTCTGGCCAAAATCGACTCATCAGCAGGTTCAAGAATATTTAGCGGAAAACTACGTTGAGAAATATCGAGCTTTACTGGTATTAGAGTCTCAAGCAACGGTTGATCAACTAAGGGCAAAGGCACGTCCTAACCCCACTTTAAACCTAGGTGTCAACCGCACCCAATCCTTGGAAAACTCCACACAAAATCAATTAGTAGTCGGAGTCAGTGTACCGCTTAATATTTTCGATCGTCAGCAAAATGGCATAAAAATCGCGCAAGAAAAAATGAACTTATTAGAGCGTCAGAAAGACTTTTATCTAAAGCAAAATGCGCTGCAAATCGGTACGATCTTAACCGAGTTGCAGGGTTTAGAGCTTCAATTCAAAGTCGTTGACGAGACTCAAATTCCTTTGGCGACTCAAGTTCAAAGTAAAACTTTACAAGGTTTTCTGGCAGGCAAGTTTGCTTTAACCGATGTTCAGCAAGCCACGCTTCAATTACAGGATATCCGTCTACGTAAAGTCCAGTTGTTACGGGATGGCTGGCAAAAGGCCATCGAAGCAGAAAGTTTGAGCTTAGGCATTAGCCCAAGTGAAGTCATGTCGAAAGATGCTATTGCACAAATTAATCAAAACTTATGGCAAGACATACAGGCCATGCCTGTCATTGGTGGGGGAAATTAACATGTTCGATCTTAAAAACATCTTAAAAAAACAGAGCGGAAAGATTTCCCAACCTCTATTGATTGGTTTGGCCATCGGTGCAACCGTACTCCTCAGTATTTTCTTGATCTTAACGGGTAAGAATAAATCTGAAACATCAGATGAACATGCCGAGGAAGAAGGCGCAGAGGAACATGGAAGTGAAGAAGGCAAAGAGGAACATGGCGGTGAAACCGAAGAGCATGCAGAAGGCGTGAGCCTGACGGCCAAGCAACTGGTTGAACAAGGCATACAGTTATCAGCAGTCGATCAAGGTCCGGTGGTTAAATTAAGTTCTTATCCAGCAAAACTGAATGTGAATACCGACCAGCAAGCGCATGTCTCTCCGAGTTTTAGTGGTCATGTCGAAAATGTTTATGTAGAACTCGGCCAAAAAGTTCAGAAAGGACAGTCTTTGGCCACGTTGCTTGTTCCTGATTTAGTCGATCAGCAGGCCAATCTAAAAATTGAACAAACCAACCTTGAACTGGCGAAACAGGACTTCGAGCGTGAGCGTCAGCTGTGGTCACAAGGTATTTCAGCAAAACAGGACTATCAACGTGCTTACAACAGCTATAAACGGGCGCAAATTCAGGTTCAAGCGGCCCAATCACGTTTAAGTGCATTTGGTGCAGTGAATGCCAGTAACGGGCGCTATATTTTGAAAGCTCCCATTTCCGGCGTGATCAGTAAAAAGGATTTGGTGCTCGGAGAAAATGTTCAGTTAGCCGATCAGCTCTTTACCATAGACCGGTTAGATCAGCTCTGGCTTGAGTTTATTGTTCCAAATTCTGAAATTATGGGTTTAGCCCCGAATCAAAAGATCGAATTTAAATCCTTGCAAACTGAAAAGGTCTATCAGGCAGTTATCCAGACTTTAAATACTGAAGCGGATACTCAAACGGGTCGTCTTCAGGTTCGAGCAAAAGTTGAATCGAATGCAACCGAATTACGTCCAAACTTGATGGTAAACGTACTGCTGCAACAACAGAGTGAAAGTACCGCATTACGGGTGCTTAAGTCAGCAGTTCAGAATATCGATGGAAAGGATGTGGTTTTTGTCGCCACTCAACATGGACAGAAAGTTGAATTCAGTCCGCAGCCGGTGAAATTAGGTCAGTCATCTGGGGAGAGCCAGTGGATTGAAGTGGTAAATGGGCTTAATCAGGGACAAAAATATGCCGCTCAAGGTAGTTTCTTACTGAAATCTGAAATGGAAAAAGGAGAGGCTTCACATGGGCACTGAAAATTCTCAAATATCTAATAATGAGTCAATAAAGCCTGAAGGACTGTTTGATCGACTGATCCAGTTTTCAATTCATAATGCCATCTGGGTCATGCTGTTTATTGTGGCCTGGATTGGCGTAGGCATTTACAGCTATCAAAAGCTGCCGATTGATGCTGTACCAGATATTACCAATACTCAGGTGCAGATTAACACTTCAGCCAATGGTTTTACGGCTTTAGAAATGGAACAGCGGATTACATATCCAATCGAGAATGCCATGTCAGGCATGCCGAAAATGGAACAAACCCGTTCTATTTCACGCTACGGCTTATCGCAAGTGACCATCATTTTTGAAGATGGCACGGATATTTACTGGGCCAGACAGCTCATCAACCAGCGCTTGCAAGAAGCAATGGGAGAAATGCCTGAAGATGTGCAACCTAACATGTCACCTATTTCGACAGGTTTAGGTGAAATCTATCAATGGGTGATTAAAGCCGAACCAAATGCTAAAAAACCGGATGGGACCGCTTATTCGGCTATGGATTTACGTGAAATTCAGGATTGGATTGTAAGGCCACAATTACAGCGCGTAAAAGGCGTTGCGGAGATCAACAGCATTGGTGGCTTTAATAAAACCTATGTGGTTGCCCCGGATCTGAACCGATTGCAACAATTGCAAATTCCTTTGTCTGATTTACAAACTGCCTTAACAGAGAATAATGAAAACCGTGGTGCTGGCTATATTGAGAAAAATGGACAACAGCTAACGGTTCGTGTTCCCGGCACTTTAAACACGATTGAAGATATCCAGAACATCAGTATTGCCAATAAAAACGGCTATCCGATTCGGGTGGCAGATGTCGCCAATGTCTCAATTGGTCATGACTTGAGAACAGGGGCTGCAACCTATAATGGTGAAGAAACTGTATTGGGTATTGCCATGATGATGATGGGAGAAAATAGCCGTACCGTTGCTCAAGCCATTGATGAAAAGGTGCAATCGATCCAGCAATCGCTACCTAAAGGTGTGGTGATTGAGACTGTGTATGACCGTACGCATTTGGTTGATCGGGCGATCAAAACCGTTCAGAAAAATTTGATTGAGGGTGCAATCCTCGTCATTGTTATTTTATTTCTCTTTCTAGGTAATTTCCGTGCTGCGCTGATCACGGCTTGCGTTATTCCACTCTCAATGCTGTTTACCTTGACGGGAATGGCAGAACAGAAAATCAGTGCGAATCTGATGAGTTTGGGGGCATTGGACTTCGGTATCATTATTGATGGTGCAGTGGTTATTGTAGAAAACTGTATCCGGCGGCTAGCCGAAGCTCAGAAGCTGAAAGGTGGTTTGCTGAGCCGTTCTGAAAGATTTAGAGAAGTCTTCTTGGCTGCGAAACAGGCACGTCGCCCTCTCATTTTTGGACAGTTGATTATTTTGGTGGTTTATCTGCCCATCTTTACCTTAACCGGTGTAGAAGCCAAACTTTTCCATCCTATGGCAATGACTGTAGTACTGGCCTTAATTGGTGCCATGATTTTATCGGTCACTTTTGTGCCGGCCGCAGTTGCACTCTTTGTCACTGGAGAAGTTAAGGAAACCGAAAGTCGCTGGATGCATTGGCTTAAAACCAAATATGAAGTGCTGTTAGACAAGGCCTATGAACTGCGTTTATTTGTGACTATTGTGGCTGTCTGTATTTTAGTGCTTACGGGTGTGTTAGTCACTCAAACAGGCAGTGAATTTGCACCTCAACTGAGTGAAGGTGATTTTGCTGTTCAGCAAATGCGTTCTCCAAGTACAGGTTTAGAGCAATCATTACGAATACAGGAAAACACTGAAAAGTTACTGTTGAAAGAATTTCCTGAAGTTAAAGCGATCTTTGCCCGTACCGGTACAGCAGAAGTAGCCACAGATGTGATGCCACCCAACATTTCAGATGGCGTTGTACTGTTAAAACCTCATGATGAATGGCCTGATCCAAAACAAACGATTGATGAGCTTCGCCAAAGAATGATTACTTTCTTAGCGACATTGCCGGGAAATAACAGTGAGTTCTCGCAACCCATTGAACTGCGTTTTAACGAGTTAATTTCAGGGGTGCGAAGTGATGTGGGGGTCAAGTTATTTGGCGATGATATGGAGATTCTGAATCGCGAAGCGAATAAGATTTCTCAAAAAATTAACTCAATTTCAGGCGCGACAGCCGTTAATGTAGAACAGACCAGTGGCTTACCCTTGTTGAATGTAGAGGTGGATAAGTCCAGAGCTGCACAATATGGCTTGTCGGTAAGAGCAATTCAGGATCTGGTAGCTACAAGTGTCGGTGGCCAGAATGTTGGAACAATTTTACAGGGAGACAAGCGTTTTGATTTTGTCATCCGTCTAGATGAATCCCAGCGTAGTCCTGAACAGTTAGCGGTACTTCCTATTCAATTGCCGAATGGTGGTTTAGTCCAACTGCAAGATGTGGCACGCGTTGAAAATATCCTGGGTATTAATCAGGTCAGCCGTGAAAATGGTAAACGTCGAGTGGTTATTACTGCAAATGTAGAAGGACGTGATTTAGGCTCATTCGTAACAGAGCTTCAGAGCACGTTATCCAAACAGGAATTACCAAGCGGTTATTGGATAGATTATGGCGGTCAATTTCAAAATCTGATGTCTGCAAAAGCGCGTATGCAATTGGTGGTTCCGCTCGCATTGTTGACGATCTTTATTTTATTGATGGCTGTATTCCATAATATCAAAGAAAGCTTACTGGTCTTTAGTGGTGTACCGTTTGCCTTATGTGGAGGCTTAATCGCGTTGTGGTTGCGTGACATTCCATTATCCATGTCAGCAGGGGTTGGCTTCATTGCACTATCGGGGGTGGCTGTACTGAATGGCTTAGTCATGCTCACCTTTATCAAAGAGTTGCGACAACAATATGACCTTTATTATGCAACGTGGCAGGGTGCAATTTTGCGTCTTAGACCTGTGCTGATGACCGCTTGTGTGGCGTCCCTTGGGTTTGTCCCGATGGCTTTGGCAACCGGAACTGGGGCAGAAGTACAGAGACCTTTAGCAACAGTGGTTATTGGAGGAATTATCTCCTCTACCCTGCTTACATTGGTTTTATTGCCCGTACTGTACCGCTGGATGAATGAAAAGAAAGTTTCTTAATCCAATAGATTAGTCGATTTACAGCAGAGATATTGGCTGTTATCCAATATCTCTGCTCATCATAAATAGAATAAGGAAAATATTTTATGTCAGAACATCATGATCATAGCCATGCGGTTGTTACTGAAGAAAATAGTAAGAAGTTAATGGTTGCCTTAGGTTTAACGACTACTTTTTTAATAGTAGAAGTTGTCGCTGCTTTTATTACCCAAAGTTTGGCTTTGTTATCTGATGCAGCTCATATGTTTACTGATGTAGCCGCTTTAGCTATTGCTCTTGCCGCTATCAAAATTGGTAAAAAAGCCGCAGATGATAAAAGAACTTTTGGCTATCAGCGATTTGAAATTTTAGCGGCTCTGTTTAATGCGGTGATGCTTTTTGTGGTAGCAATATATATTGTATATGAAGCTTATCAACGTTTTACGAACCCTGCTGAAATTCAAAGTGTTGAAATGATGATTGTCGCGGTCATTGGTTTGGTCGTAAATTTGATTTCAATGAAAATCCTTTCTGCTAGTGCTGAAGGAAGTCTAAATGTGAAAGGCGCATATTTAGAAGTTCTTAGTGATGCACTGGGATCGATAGGCGTGATTATCGGAGGAGTGGTCATTTATTTTACCCAGTGGATGTGGGTAGATACCTTAATCGCTGTGTTAATTGGCTTCTGGGTCTTACCTCGAACTTGGGTTTTATTAAAACAAAGTATTAATATTCTGCTTGAAGGAGTTCCTGATGAGATTGATATTGAGTCGTTAAGAAATGATTTATTGAAGCTAGAGGGTGTTGAAGGGATTCATCAGTTGAAAGTCTGGGCTATATCTTCAAAAAACATTCATTTAACTGCTCATTTGGTTGCTCCTAATAGCGATCCAGATCAGCTCTATCAAAAGGCCTTAGACGTTCTAAAACATAATCATAGTATTACTGAAATTACGTTACAAATAGAAAGTAAGGAATGTAATACATTGGAACAGCATAAACATTAAAGTGCTGCTCTTTCTACATAATGGACAGATGACTAGGCTGATAAACCTTACCATTTTCCTGTATTACACTTCTATTTATCACACGCACTTTAAACACCATCCTGAGACATTTTAAAATTACAAGAATGTAATTTATGAGTCCTCTGGGTGTTAATTCTTTAAAGTTAGAATATCTAACAAGTATTAAATGAGAGTAAATAAACATGCTATTCAAAAATAAATTTTGTACTAAATTACTGTTAATTAGTGCATTCTTTAGTATCGCAAGTTTTAGTTATGCAGATGGCGGCTTGTTATTTCTTGAAAAGAATTTAAAAGCTTCTAAAGTTGAAAATTCTAAACAAAAACAAGTTAAAAATAATGAATCAAATGAATCAAATGAATCAAATGAATCAAATGAATCAAATGAATCAAATGAATCAAATGAATAGTTGGGTTGCATAAATAAATCAATTAGACTTATTCATTCAGCAATATAATTCCTGAATGAATAAGTTTATAACTAAAACCGGCTTTGTTGCATAAACATTCAAAAGCTGAGTTTTCCCCAATCCATTCAAATTTAAGTGACAACTTGGGTGTGAGGTCTACCTAATTCCGTAAATCTATTCAGAACTGCCACACGCGCATGAACTTCATTGACCTGACTTTGAAAATGTCTTGCCGTCAGCTTATCTCCTAATAATTTGATGCAATGCATCTTGGTTGGCACTGTTGCAAATAACCACGAATGGTAAGCTGAAGACTGTTTTAGCTAAAGGTGCAGCATATGAATCCTTTCCATGGTCGGCATTTTCAGGGCGAAATCATTCTTTGGGCTGTGCGCTGGTATTGTAAATATGGCATTAGCTATCGTGAACTGCAGGAAATGTTGGCCGAACGGGGTGTGAATGTTGATCACACGACTATTTACCGTTGGGTTCAACGTTATGCTCCTGAAATAGAAAAACGTTTACGCTGGTATTGGCGTAATCCTACAGATCTGAGCTCGTGGCATATTGATGAAACCTATGTAAAAGTGAATGGACGATGGTCTTATCTGTATCGTGCAGTCGATCAACGTGGCGATACCATTGATTTTTATCTTTCTTCTAGACGTAATACCAAATCAGCATATTGTTTTCTTGGAAAAATTTTAAATAATGTGAAGAAGTGGCAAATTCCACAAGTGATCAACACGGATAAAGCACCCACATATGGACGTGCTTTATCACGGTTAAAACGGGAAGGTAAATGTCCACCAGACCTTGAGCACAGGCAGATTAAGTATAAAAATAACGTGATTGAATGTGATCATGGCAAGCTAAAGCGGATCATCAGGGCCACATTAGGATTCAAATCTATGAAGACGGCTTATGCCACAATTAAAGGTATTGAAGTCATGCGTGCACTACGTAAAGGACAAGCATCGTCATTTTATTATGGTCAGCCTCAGGGTGAAGTGTGTCTAATCAACAGGGTTTTCGGTCTCTAAGTACTTTTTAAAGGGAACATCATCGACTCAAATCTCTATTTGCAACAGTGCCCGTGAAGGTGACATGATTGTTGTTCATTCCATGGATCGTTTTGCCCGAAGTCTGAAAGACTTAGTCACTGAAGTTGATCAGCTCATAAAAAGGGGAGTTGCTATCCAATTTTTCAAAGAGAATATTACCTTCACGGCTCAAGCCACCCCGATAGATAACCTGATGCTGCAGCTAATGGGTGCTTTTGCCCAGTTTGAGCGAGAAATCATTTTAGAACGTCAGAAAGAAGGGATTAAGATTGCATCTGCTCAGGGGAAATATAAAGGTCGAGTCCATAAATTAAATCCTGAGCAGGCTGAGGCCTTACGACAAGCATGGAGGGAAGGGAAGTATTCATCTAAGGTTGATCTTGCTAAAGCATTTGGTATTAGCCGACAGGCTGTGTATCGATATTTGAATGGACTGCTCCCAGTATCCTAGACATGAGACAGCCTCATTTTGAAGCTGCCTCAAATACTTCTAGGCATTTAATTATATAAGCGTTACTTTAAAACGTTTTAATCGTAGCGCATTACCCAATACAAAAACGGATGAGAGGGCCATTGCGCCAGCAGCGAATACAGGAGAAAGTAGGAGTCCAAATTTCGGATAAAGAACACCTGCCGCGATAGGAATCAAAGCAGTATTATAAATAAACGCCCAGAATAAATTTTCACGTATATTTTTCAGAGTGGCTTTGCTTAAAGCAATAGCATTCGGAACACCTTTCAAATTACCAGACATCAAAACTACATCGGCAGCTTCAATTGCGACATCTGTGCCTGTTCCTATCGCTAAGCCTATATCTGCTTCTGCAAGTGCAGGAGCATCATTAATGCCATCTCCGACATAGGCGAGTTTCCCGTATTGATTTTTTAATTTCTTAACGGCCTCTATTTTACCCTCAGGTAAGACTTCAGCGACAACCTCATCGATATTTAATTTTTTTGCAATCGCTTGAGCCGTATGACGATTATCACCGGTAATCATGGCGACCTTTAGGCCTAACTGATGCAGCGCGTTAATCGCAGCAAATGTCGATTCTTTAATGGGATCCGCGACCGCAATAATCGCGGCAAGTGTTTGGTCAATTGCAACATAGAGGGGAGTTTTGCCTTCTTCACCCAACTGATCTGAGAATTGAGAAAAAACTTTAGGATTCAAACCCAGTTTTTCCATGTATCGATCTGCACCAATATGCACCAAATGCCCAGACACTGTTGCCTCAATTCCGTAGCCAGTCACTGAGTTAAAATCAGAAACAGGAGACAAATTCAATCCTTTGTCTGTAGCTGCCTGTACAATTGCTCGGGCAATAGGATGCTCTGACTTTGATTCAACGGCTGCCATAAGTGAAAGTACCGAGTCATTTTCAAACCCATCTAGGACTTGAAAATCCGTTAAAATGGGTTTCCCTTCAGTCAAAGTACCGGTTTTATCAACCGCAACCACCTTGGTTTCTTTTAACAGTTGTAATGCTTCTCCTTTACGGAATAAAACCCCCATTTCCGCACCACGCCCGGTTCCCACCATGATGGAGGTAGGCGTTGCCAAGCCCATTGCACAAGGACAGGCAATAATGAGTACTGCAACGGCATTCACTAAACTAAATGTTAGCGCAGGCTCAGGGCCGAAAATAAACCAAGCTAGAAAAGTTAAAATTGAGAGAGCCATTACGACAGGCACAAACCACATGGTAATTTTATCAACCAATGCCTGAATCGGTAGCTTGGAGCCCTGTGCCTGTTCTACCATTCGAATAATTTGAGAAAGTACGGATGAACTGCCCACAGAAGTGGCTTTGATATTTAAACTGCCACTCTGGTTAATTGTTCCTCCTACTACAATAGAGCCTACAGTTTTCTCAACAGGCATAGGCTCACCAGTAATCATGGATTCATCAATAAAGCTTTGGCCGTGAATAACTTCACCATCGACAGGGATACGTTCTCCTGGTCTAATCTCTACAATAGATCCTGTTTGAACTTCAGCAATCGGAACTTCTATCACTTGATTGTTGAGCTGTATTCTTGCGACTTTAGGTTGCATTCCGACTAAGTGTTGGATTGCTAAAGATGTTCGGCCTTTTGCCTTTGCTTCAAAAAAACGACCTAACAGGATTAAGGTGATAATCACTGCCGCGGCTTCATAATAGACATTGACTGTACCTTGCGGCAGTACATCTGGAAAGAAGGTGGCAACCACTGAGTAAAGATAGGCAGCGAGTGTTCCTACCGCCACCAAGGAATTCATGTCGGGTGCTAAACGGAATAAACTTGGAATTCCCTTTTTGAAGAAGCGTCGACCAGGGAAGGTCAATGCGGCCGTAGTCAAGATAAACTGAATGAACCAGCTATTTTGTTGGCCGATGTTATTCATCATAAACATGTGAAAAGCAGGAATGAGATGAGATCCCATTTCCAAAATAAACACGGGTATAGTCAATAAGATTGAAAAAATTAAATCCTTTTTAAGTTTTTCTAATTCAATATTTTTTTTGTCTTGAACGCTTTCAGTATTTTGAGCAACTAACTTGGCTTCAAATCCTGCTTTGATGACAGCTTGAATGAGTGAGTCAATAGTTATAGATGAATTTGCCTGAATAGTTGCTTTTTCTGTGGCCAGATTGACATGCGCTGATACAACACCTTCAACAGATTTTAAGGCTTTTTCTACGCGGCCTACACATGAGGCACATGACATGCCCTCAATCGTCAGCTCTATGGGTTGTAATGAACGGACTTCATAACCTGCTTTTTCTACTGTTTTGATTAAAGCAGTCCGATCAAGGGGGGTATGAGCATAAATGACTGCTTTTTCTGTAGCCAAATTGACATTCGCTGATGCAACGCCTTCAACAGACTTTAAGGCTTTTTCTACTCGACCTACACAAGAAGCACATGTCATCCCTTCAATCTCTAATGTTTCACTGTAGCGTGGCGTATCAGTCATTTCGGTACTCATATGCGATCTCTATCATTTAGATATGCTTAGTTCTACATTCAAAGATTAGCTCGAACCAAGATAATGGGGAATTCAGGCGGTACTTTTATTGCAAGCAAGTACAGATTTTATCTGTACGACGAGAAGAATCAAGATGAGTAAAAGTGGTAATAGATTACCACTTTTACGATAACAGAGATTAAGCAGGCTCAGCTGTAAATCCACGCTCACTTAAAGCGGCAATCACTTTATCCTGACTAACTGTTGTATTGATTTCAACAATATGATTTGGTAAATCGAAATCGAGTGTGGCATTCGAGTCGAGCTCTTTAATTGCGGCAGTAATACCTCGTGCACACCCACCACAAGTCATATTAGCAATGTGAAATTTCATATGTCGCTCCTTTTTGACAAAAAATTTGTTTAAAACATTAGAACAATAACTCTAAACCCGCACCATACAACCAGCCTTTTTCTGAGTCAGTAGCTTGTTGGAATCTAGTCTCTTTCAATCCTTTTTCATATTGATATGCAACATCAACAAATGGTCTAATCCTTTTAGTAATCTCATATCTGGTTTTTATACCAGTCTTCAACTCAGACAAACCAGTTTTAGAAGCAAAGTCAGAATTATCATTGAATACCATATCTGCTTCGATGTATGGCTGGGTAATTAACTTTTGGGTGAGTAATAAGTCCCGATCCACGTCAAAACTAGCTCCCCAGAAATTATTTTCACCACCGTATAAATAAGCCTGAGTTTCAAAGAAATAAGGAGCTAATCCTAATATACCAACAACACCATCTATTCGATTACTATTGTTATTTCTATCTTCACTATATCTTACACCAGCTTGTATATCCCAAAAGGGCGCTACATTACGACTGTACAGTGCAGATATATCATATTGGGGGTCATGACTTTCTGATTTACTTAGATTAGCCTCAATAAATAAACGATTCTCATCTGTGCCAATGAGCGTTTGCAGTTTGGAGCCATACGTACCTTGGCCATCTTCATTAAGCAGCCATTCATTTCTCAGTTTAGTCGTTTGATAAACTTGTCCACCATGTTCTTTAAGATGATTATCATGGCTATGATTAACCGAAGCTGCTTTAAGCGCAGTACCGTTATCTCCATCATTTTTATTGGGAGCATTTTGATACAAGCTACGGTTAAGGTAACCCAACCCTCCAGGTTCTTTTGAAAGTAAATTCATACTCTCCGATGTAGAAGCATTGGTACTATTGTCTAAGTTTTCCTTAGAATTATCACTTGCAAAAGCTATACCCATCCATCCGCTTAGTGCAACTAATAAAAGTGTTTTTGAAAATAATTTTTTAGTGGTTTGCATGTTGATTAACTCCCTTATCATTTGTTAGGGGCTGAGCAACAATCTCTTTAGCATCATTATCGTGACTATCTACATTTGCCACAATCAGTTTGTTCATCATGCCAGCGCTCATGTGATAGAGTAAATGACAGTGAATTGCCCACTCACCTAACTCATCAGCAGTTAAGAGGGTACTCACTGTTTTTCCAGGAGGGACAATTACGGTATGTTTATTCGGCATATTGCTTGTATCTTGACCATTTTCAAGTTGCATAAACATGCCATGTAAATGCATTGGGTGAGCCATCATGCTGTCATTCACGAATTTTAACCGTATGCGTTCACCATACTTCACTTCAAGAGGCTGAGCTTCATTGAACTTTTTGCCATTAATGGTCCAGATATAACGTTCCATATTACCGCCAAGGCGGACCTCAATTTCTCTTTCAGCAGTACGAGTATCAGGTTGTGGATTCAAAGACTGCAGGTCGCTGTACTTTAAAGCTCTGTGCCCAGTCGGTGTCGATGCATTGGCCCATCCATAAACGGATTTATCTGAAGTTTCATATAAATTTGTGGTGTTAATTGATCTGTCATGGTTCATGCCAGCCATAGAATGCTCTTGAGACTTGTCAGACATACTGGACATATCATGGTTCATGCCAGCCATGGAATGCTTCTGAGACTCGTCGGACATACTGGACATATCATGGTTCATGCCAGCCATGGAATGCTTCTGAGACTTGTCAGACATACTAGACATATCATGGTTCATACCAGATGAAGCACCATGATTCATTCCCATATCTTCCATTGTCAATAAAGAGCGAGGACGTGGTTTTGGCATCACAATTTGATTTACTGGAGAGTCATTTTCTTCATGTAATGAACCTACAGAAAAACCACTTCGATCAATAGACTCTGCTTCGATCTGATAATGAGCTTGTTTAGGTTCTACAATGACATCATAAGTTTCAGCTGTCCCAATTCGAAACTCATCAACGGGGACAGGTTTGACTGGTTGACCATCGGCACTGACTACAGTCATTTTTAGATTAGGAATTCGTACATCAAAAAAAGACATTGCCGCAGCATTAATGAAACGAAGACGTACTTTTTCACCCGCCTTAAAATTTCCGGTCCAATTTTGTTCTGGAGTTTTACCATTCATTAAGAATGTATACCGAGTGACATCAGAAAGATCCGTTTTAAGCATACGCATCTGATTCCACATCGACCGATCTTGCCAGGTAGCTTTTAAGCCATCTCTTTTGATCTGTTTAACTACATCAAAAACTGTTTCTCTTTGATTTTGATAATAATCTGCTTCTTTTTTAAGATTCTTCACAATTTGGCCACTTGTGGAATTATGAAAATCAGAAAGCAAAACTACATAATCTCTATCCGTTTTTTCATTAACCGATAAAGGGATTTTATTCTTAGGATAAATGATTAGAGGTCCATATAAACCCTCTTGTTCTTGACCTTTACTATGCGAGTGATACCAATAAGTACCATTTTGACGAACCTTGAATTTATATTCATAGGTTTTATTAGGTCCAATACCATCAAATTGGTTAAATCCGGGCACACCATCCATGATGCCCGGTAAAATTAAACCATGCCAATGAATAGAAGAGTCCTGGTTCTTTAACTTATTATGTACCCGTATAACAGCATCATCGCCTTCTTCAAACTCTAGAAGAGGTGCAACAAATTTACCATTCACTGTGATTCGCTTAAGAGGCTTTCCAGTAATGTTCACTGTTTGTTCCGCGATTGTTAAATCATACTCTTTAACCGCTGCCATAACCCAAGTCGATGAAAATAAACCGACTCCTATTAAAAAAACATGACTTAATTTTTTAGACATTTTATTTCACCTACCTAAAATCAAGACCAAGGTATCTATAAAGACTCTTTACTTGGTCTGATACCTCGAGCTTTCATTTAGCGTATTAATTACTTATTTCCTAGATTTGACATGCTCATTTTTGAATGGTCCATGTCACCCATATTAGAGTGATCCATATTCATCATCTTTGAATGATCCATTTGAGACATATCTGCCATATTGCCATGGTGATGTTGGCTATGGTTTTGCTGAGACTTGTCATTGCTCTTCATTGCACAAGGTTTTGGGCATTGTTCTTGTGCATTTGATACCTGCTGAGTCTCTTTTGCCCATGACTGAGTCGCAACCATTAAAGTCCCAACACACATAAGGGTAGTTAAGCTCTGGCGAAATACAGTTTTCATTTTTACTCCAACAAAAAGAATATCTTCTTGTCACTACCATATAGTGTCTCAACAAACATCAACATGACCTGAAAATGACATTTTTGTAATCTACAACGAATAAGATATTTATAACGTTATTATGTTTATATGAATGGTCATGAGCTGAATCAATGAGAATTTTACTGGTTGAAGATGAACTAAAAACCGGTGATTACCTTAAACAAGGTTTGTATGAAGCTGGATATATTACAGACTGGGTAACGGATGGGGTATCAGGCCGGCATCATGCACTTACAGAAGATTATGATCTCATCATACTGGATGTGATGTTACCGGGATTAGATGGTTGGCATATCCTTGATGATATTCGTAAAGCCGGTAAATCCATGCCGATTCTGTTTCTGACCGCACGCGATCAAATCGAGGATCGGGTTAAAGGTCTGGAATTGGGTGCCGATGACTACCTGATCAAACCCTTTGCTTTTGCTGAACTAGTGGCCAGAATCAAAACCTTGTTACGTCGTGGCCAGCCGAAAGAAGACAGCAATATCATCAGGGTAGCTGACTTGGAACTGGATCTGCGTAAACGTCGTGTCACCCGTGCAGGCCAGCGAATTGATCTCACCGCAAAAGAGTTTGCACTGATGGAATTATTTATGCGTAGACGCGGTGAAATCTTGCCGAGATCACTGATTGCTTCGCAAATCTGGGATATGAATTTTGATAGTGATACCAATGTGGTTGAGGTCGCAATTAAACGTTTACGAAATAAAATTGATAGCAACTTTAGCCTGAAACTGATCCAGAATGTGCGAGGCATGGGTTACGTTTTAGAGGTTGAAGATGAGGAATAAGGTCTTTCAGGCGATCAGTTTTAAAATCAGTCTGGTCTTTTCCTTTTTTACGATTGTGATTTTCATGATTTTGGGCTTGGTCATTAACCAGCTGGTGATCCATCATTTTCAGGATCAGGATCGCAGCCAACTGGAAGGGAAAGTTCAGCTGATTCAAAATTTACTCAAACAATATCCAGAAAATTCTGTTGAACTACCTCAGTATCTGCACGATGCACTTGTGGGCCATCATGACCTGATTGTTCAGGTTGAACGGCCAACCGGACAGATCATCTTTAGTTCTATGCCTTCAGCTTTTAAAAGCCCTATATTTAAAGCTTCCAGCCCTACAAATTGGCTGGAATGGCAGATACAGGACAGATCCTACCGTGGACTGGTTGAGCACACAGCTACAGCCAAGATCATTATCGGGATTGATACTTTAGAGCATGCGCATTTTCTAAAAGAATTTAGACAGCAGTTATTGATCATCTGCTTAATTGGAACATTCTGTTTGATGTTATTGGGCTGGTTGGCCGCATGGAAAGGACTCAAACCGGTACAAAACATGGCGCAGGTTGCGGAAGGAATTTCTGCACAACATCTGTCTGAACGTCTGGATGTTGAGCATACGCCTAGTGAACTGCGTGCGCTGGCTACCGCATTCAATGACATGCTGGATCGTCTGGAGTCCGCACTGGAAAAACTGGCTGATTTTTCTTCTGATCTGGCGCATGAAATTCGGACACCCATCAACAATCTGATGACACAAACCCAGGTCTGTCTGTCCCGAAAGCGGGATGTTGCAGCCTATCAGGAAGTACTGTTTTCCAATCTTGAGGAGTTTGAACGTTTGGCCCGCATGGTGTCGGATATGCTATTTTTGGCCAAGGCAGAACATGGCTTATATTTGCCTCATTCACAACCCGTCGATCTGGTTGAAGAGATCACAGCCTTATTTGATTTTTATGATGCACTGGCTGCGGAAAAAGGCATGCGTTTACACCAAACCGGATCCGGGACGGTGGTGGGCGATCCGCTCATGTTAAGACGTGCCTTGAGCAACCTGTTGTCTAATGCCATTAAATATGGTCAGCCTAATTCAATCATCAAAGTCAACTGCCAGCAAAAAGACAAAGACACCATCGTGTCAATAGAAAATGCGGCATCCGAGCTAAATCCTGATCAACTATCCCGACTGTTTGATCGTTTTTACCGAACGGATTCTTCACGGCAAAGAACAGAAGAGGGAACAGGTTTAGGATTGGCGATCACCAAATCGATTCTTGATCTGCATGGTGCAAGCATTCAAGCGGAATCACGCCATGGAAAAATTATTTTTACCCTTGTTTTCCCAGGCTAAATCCAAGACATGTTGAGAATGAATCAGTATTTAAATTTTTGGTCGTTGCATTAAATGAATTAGTGGTTCTCATTGAGCTATTAGGCCAAATCCTCATGGACTTGGCCGTGATAAAAACAAATTATTTGTATGATATTGAATCTTCATGCAACGATTCATTGAGTTGATCTACAGTAATAGCCCATTCCCCATCAGAAGCAACTTTTTCTGACAAAAATTGACGCTGGGCAGCGCTCCAAAACTCCGCTTCCATAATATGTGTGTCGGCTGCAAGTTGATGGGTTTCAATGAAATTCTGAATTGCTTCGGCACTTGAATCCAGACCCAGCTGTGCAAAAAGATTAGTCATTCTAGGGCGGGTTTGACTCATGTTGAATCTCCTTGTTGTTCGATGTTTACTATAAAATATGAAAAAATATCATCAGTATCATCACACCTTAGTGTTACAGATTGGAGGTGGACAGATACTGAACGGATTATCGTTATGCCTGTTGATATTAACTGCATCATGATTCGTGCAACTAGCCAAAACGCAGAGTTATACCAAGAGTTAAGCCTGCGAATAACATAGCGATGGTATAACCCAGTAAAATGTTCTTTCCAAACTGTGCACCGCCAGTGGTCCAGGCAATCGTGGCCTTACTGAGCATATTGGTCAGGGTTGCAAGTCCCAGTGCGATAACGGTAAT
The DNA here is from genome assembly GCF_037402435.1 of Acinetobacter sp. NS-4. Lineage (NCBI taxonomy): Bacteria > Pseudomonadati > Pseudomonadota > Gammaproteobacteria > Moraxellales > Moraxellaceae > Acinetobacter > Acinetobacter sp. NS-4. The sequence goes on from NZ_JBBEUE010000008.1 coordinate 103,657, forward strand.
TTCTGTGGCTAAACTGCCGCTTCCATGCATTCTGGCAAGTGAAATGAGAATGGCATCGACATCGGCCAGACCGGAGATAGTGGACAGCACATAAATACCGCTGGTGCCCAACCATTGTTTGGCAGCGGGCACCAAAATAGCCATGACAGCCAGGAAAGCAGCAAAGCCGAATGCGGTCCCAAGATCAAAAGGAGCCATTGTTTCTATTGTGCGATCGTTTTTTTCGGTGCTGGTAATTTGGCGTTGTCTCCATAGTGCCATGCCGAGCAGAATAATCCCCGCAATGATCATTGCACTACCAAAAGTGCTTAGAAGGGCTGGTTCAATCACCCCAATCAGCACAGCCATGCGGAAAAACATGATGCCACAGGCCGCTAATGTTCCTGAAATAGCAGCACTGACCATGATGGGATTCTGACGTGCATAGCGTGCAAGGGCTACAGTTGCAGCTGTAGACGATGCTAAACCACCCAATAGACCTGTCCAGAATATTCCTCTTTCTGAACCGGTGAGCCGCATGGCAAAATGACCTGCCAGAGAGAGTCCGGCAATCAGGATCACTGCCCACCATAACTGATAAGGATTTAATGCGGAAAAAGGTCCCAGACCCGTATTTGGCAAGTAGGGTAAAATGACGACAGAGAGTACCAACAGCTGCAACGATGCAGTCAATTCACGATGTTCGATCAGGCGTAACCAGCTGTGCAGTGTGGGTTTGAGATCCAAAAATACAGCGACGATTACAGCCGCGGTTAATGCTAACGTGACATTACCATGGGATGCATATGCACCTAGAACTAAGGTCAACAGCATCGCAATAGTCGTGGTAGCACTTAGATTATCGGAAAGTTTTGCAGTACGTGCGTAGGATACAGTGAGTAAGAGAGAAAGCCCTAATATCGCTGCGACCAGTGGCCAAGGCCCAAAATTTGGCTGTAGATGACCGAGCACGCCTCCGAGCAACCCAGTCAACGTAAAGGTACGTAGGCCTGCTACTCGGCTGCCTTCTGGCAATTCACGATCGTGCCATCCTCGTTCTAAACCAATGATCAGGCCGATTGCAAGCGCTGCTATCAGGCCCGGTACCTCTGGTGGAAGAAAAGAACTCTCTATCATAGCTTTTTATGTCGCAGACGGAGGGCATTGGTGATGACTGACGCTGAACTAAAACTCATGGCCAAGGCCGCAATCATGGGTGACAATAACCAACCTGTAAATGGATAGAGTACGCCAGCTGCGATTGGGATACCCAAGGCATTGTAAAGGAAAGCAAACATTAAGTTCTGTTTCATGTTGCCGACAGTCGCTTCCGAGAGTGAACGAGCAACCGCGATCCCTCGTAAATCTCCCTTGACCAAGGTAACTTGAGCACTATTCATTGCGACATCAGTCCCGGTACCCATAGCGATACCGACATCTGCTTTAGCCAAGGCTGGTGCATCATTGATTCCATCGCCAGCCATTGCCACGATGCGACCTTCTTTCTGCAATTTGCTGACCAGTTCTAGTTTATCCGCTGGCTTGACTTCACCATGTACCTCATCAATTCCCAGGCGTGCTCCGACTGAACGGGCAGTGGTGAGTCCATCTCCCGTTGCCATCACGATACGTAGTCCGGCTTCCTTCAGTGTGGCAAGTGCTTCAGGGGTACTGGCTTTAATGGGATCCGATACTGCGAGTAGGCCAGCCAATTCACCATCAGCCGCTAGATACATCACACTTGCACCTTCCGAACGTAGCTCTTCAGCTTGCGGAATCAGAGATTGTACGGATATACCCAATTGTTCCATGAGTGCCGTGTTGCCCAAAGCTAACTCGCGACCGCTCACTTGTCCTCGAACACCGATCCCTGAGCCTGATTCGAAATGATCGGGTTTTTCCAGAGACAGGCCACGTTCGCGCGCTGCAGTTACAGTCGCATTAGCTAGCGGATGTTCACTGCCCTGATCCAAACTAGCGGCCAGACGTAATACCTCAGACTCTTCGAACCCTGCTGCAGCTACTACACGGTCGAATGCAGGGCGTCCTTCAGTCAGCGTACCGGTTTTATCAATAATCAGTGTGTCAATCTTGCGCAGATTCTCAATCGCTGCCGCATCACGGAACAACACGCCATGGGTGGCGCCTTGGCCAGTCGCAACCATGATAGACATAGGCGTTGCCAACCCTAGTGCACAAGGACAGGCAATAATGAGTACTGCTACAGCATTGATTAATGCATAAATCCAGCTTGACTGTTCTGGGCCAAATAGTCCCCATCCAAAGAATGTAAGAAAGGCAATGGTCACTACAGCCATTACAAACCAACCTGCTACCTGATCAGCCATACGTTGCATGGGTGCTCTCGAGCGTTGAGCTTGTGCCACCATTTGTACGATCTGAGACAGCATTGTGCTTGAACCAATTTTCTCTGAACGCATGATCAATGAACCATTCGTATTCAGGGTAGCCCCAATGACTTTATCTCCGACGCGTTTAGTGATCGGTAAAGGTTCACCTGTTAACATCGATTCATCCACTGAACTACTCCCTTCAGTAACTACACCATCCACAGGAACTTTTTCGCCTGGGCGGATGCGAAGTAAATCTCCGACATGCACATGCGTCAGAGGAACATCTTCCTCAGTTCCATTGGGCAGGATTCTGCGCGCTGTTTTAGGAGCAAGGCCAAGTAATGACTTAATTGCGGCAGAGGTTTGTGAGCGTGCTTTTAGTTCTAATATCTGCCCCAGCAGGGTCAAAGAAATGATGACAGCTGACGCTTCAAAGTAAACAGCAACGCGACCCATAGAAACAAAGGAATCCGGGAAGATTTGCGGTGCAACCGTTGCTACCACACTATAGAGAAATGCGGCTCCAGTCCCCAAACCGATCAGGGTCCACATGTTTGGGCTACGATTGACGACCGATTGCCAGCCACGAGAGAAGAATGGCCAACCTGCCCACAATACAATCGGGAGTGACAGCACTAATTCAATCCAACTCTGAACCTCCATGTCGAACAGGTTCAGTTGATGGCCAAACATCGCCAAAAAAGTCACAATTATGGTGAGTGGTAGTGTCCACCAGAAGCGTCGACGGAAATCACGTAACTCAGGATTCTCATCTTCCTCCAATTCGGGAATGAGTGGCTCCAGTGTCATTCCGCATTTAGGACAGTTTCCAGGATGATCCTGGCGAATTTCGGGATGCATCGGACAAGTATAGATTGTTACCCCAGCGGTATTCGCTGCAACCTTTTGAGGAACTGATACGGATTGAGAGCCATGCTGATGTGCATGAGTATCATCCTGTGTCATTTCCGGCTTATTCAGATATTGCAAAGGATTGTTCTGGAATTTGGAGTGACATTTTTCACTGCAAAAAAAGAAGGTTTTCCCCTGAAAGACTTCATGGTGTTGTGCTTGTTCAGTCACAATCATGCCACACACTGGGTCTTTTAGCGTATCTGTTTCTGTCTGTGTAGTATGGTGTTGATGATTTTCTTGATGAACCATGAATAATCCTCTTATAGATTACCTGTTTTTCTTTTAAAGTTAGGAATAAAGCGTGGTGTGCATTGTGCATATTGTTCGTAAACAGCCCCAAATTGTTTACGCATTTCAGTTTCTTCAGTGACCGCCAGACGTCCATACATAACCAGTAAAATGGGGAACATGATCAAGGTTAACAGGGTGGGCCATTGCAACAGGAAACCCAGTAAAATCATGACAAAAGCTACATACTGGGGATGGCGTATACGCGCATAAGGTCCTGTTGTTGCCAAAGCATGCTGGCGCTGTGCATGGTAGAGCACATTCCATGCCGTGGATAACAGATAGAATCCAAAGCCCAGGAAGATGTAACTGGCGATATGTAAAATGCCAAAATGTGGATCACCTTTTTCGCCAAGCAGCGTAGACCATAAATGCCCGGAATTATGGGAGAGCAAATCCAGACCAGGATTACGGGTTTGCAACCAGCCTGAGAGCAGATAAATGGTCAAGGGGAAACCATACATCTCGACAAATAAAGCAATTACAAAAGCCGAGAAAGCACCAAAGGTACGCCAATCTCGTGTGGTGTTAGGTTTAAAGAAACTGAAAGCAAACATGATAAAGATGGCTGAATTGATGATCACCAGTGACCAGAGCCCATAGGCAGATTCCATATGATTCATGGTTTATCTCCAGGTTGATCCGATTCAGTTTGATTTCTTGTGTCTGGTTTTTTTCCATGATGGTGATGACCACCATGCATAAAGACATGCATGAGTGGGCAAACTAATAGCAGTAAATAGGGGAGAGCCGCGATGGTATGTGCCAGATGCTCCGTCAAGAGAAAATAGGCGGCCACACCGGCAATGACAAGAAAACCGATGGCGTAACGTGATGACCAAAATCTAGGCGGGGACTCATGGCCCTGATGTTGTTGCTTCATGCTGCTCTCCCATAAATGCGTATGCTGTTATTTTTTTGCGGCAGGCTGAGACATGCAGCCATCCATCATCATCTGCATCATGGATTGCATCATATCCATACGCTTTTCCATCATTTGCTGACGATCAGCCATATTCATGTTCATATTCTGCTGATCCATCTTCTGCATCATGCTCATCCCATCTTGCATAAGTTTCTGGTGTTCAGCCATGAGCTTCTGTCTGTCAGCAGGTTTCTTGGCTGCCATCATTTTTTCATGCATGGTTTGCATAGCTTTCATATGCAGGTCCATGGCTGCCATAGGGTTTGTCGTTGGGCTGCCAGTCGCAGTTTTATTTACAGTTGCTGTGCTAGTAGACCCAGCCGGATGATGCTCTTTATGTTCATCAGTACCTTGAGCGAACACAGCCAGTGATGAGGTTGCAAGACAAAGTCCAAGTAATGTATGGCGAATATAGGTCATGATGTTCTCCTGTCCACCTGAGAAATCGATACCACTTTACAGTGAAGTGAATAGCAGTGGTTTTTCGTTCTCATCAGATATTTTTATTTGGGGCTAAGTTTATTTGTTACGGTATTTTCGGATAAGAACTCTGATTTTGCAGGTTTTTCTCATCTGTATAATGAATAAGCTTATCATTGGCATCGAGTTGTTTTTTGAAAATGACAAAAATGTAATTTTGGGGTCATCTGCATGTACTGAAGCCACCTGATAATACAAAAAGATATAACGAAGTAATCAAGCAATTAAGCGATAATTATGTATTGTTCAGTTCGTGGTTGTTTACTGTATTTATAGTCAAATATTGACTGAGGATGGACAGATGACGTTATTTCAAAATTGGATGATCAAGTTAGGCCAAATTTTAGCAGGTATTGCTATCATCACTGTGACTACGGCCACGTTTGCTCATGTGAATCTGTTGAGTTCCACACCCGCTGCAAATGCTGTTGTTGCGCATCAACCTAAAAAGATCACCCTGAATTTCGCTGATGCCGTGATGTTGATGAACATTAAACTGGTCGATGCGCAGAAAAAAGAAATTCCATTGAATTACAAAGTCAGCCATGACCTGAAAAAATCATTTGATATTGCGCTACCAAAGCTGTCCAATGGTAAATATACGGTATTCTGGATGACCATGGCCAAAGATGGCCATCACATGAATGGTGAGTATAGCTTCACGATTAAAAATTCAAAATAAAATCCATTTATTGTTAGATCTACCAGTCATTGACTGGTAGATCATTAAAAGATTAAAAAATAATGATGTTTTCTGAGTATTGGACATTAGCAAGCTGGATCACACAAGTCGGGTTGTACTTCGGTACGGCTTTTGTGCTGGGTGGTGTTTTCAATTATCTGCTGTTTGCAAAAATTGCCGAAATTCACACAATCTTACAGCGTTATATGTTGATTGGTGCAATCCTTGGCTTGATTTCAACTGTTCTAGGTTTTCTGATCCAGATCGGGAGTTTTGCCAATCATGGCATAGCAGGGATGTGGGATACCACATATTTGAATATTCTGATGGAAACATCTATTGGCAAGGTTTATGAATTGCGTGCACTGTGTTTTGGGGTGGTTTTACTCCTGTTGCTGAGCAGATTAAAAAGCACAACACCACCTGCATCATGGCGAAACGGATTGTTGCCTGCTGTATTCCTTATACCTGTGGTCATTAGTTTTTCTCAGCTTGGCCATACGGCAAATCTTGGCTATATGGCGCAGGGCTTATTAGCCTTGCATGTCTTGAGTGTTTTTCTATGGATGGGGGCACTTTATCCCTTATGGAAATTAAACAGACTCATTAGGGGGAAAGCTTTACAGGACAGTATGCGTTTATTTGGGCGGATTGCCGTTTTCATTGTCGCTACACTGATTGTTGCTGGTGTTTCAGTGGCCGTATTTTTATTTCAAGACTGGAAAAATTTGCTGGGAACAGCCTATGGTCAAGGTTTTATTCTCAAGATATTAATGGTGTTTGGAATCTTGTTTATCGCTGCATTGAATAAATTGTATTTCACACCACGTTTACAGCATCCTAAAACTGCAAAATTGTTTGGCCATGTGATCTTGCTGGAAATAACATTCGGATTCGCCATTTTATTGCTGATAGGATACATCACGATTGTGATTGGCATGGAATGATGCAAATGTCAGAGTAATTCTTAAATCATAATCGTGGAACGTGAAGAATCCAGGAAAATGTCCAATTGGGGTGCGATTGGGCTAAACACCATAATGCAAGATATTGATTTTAATTGAAAAATTAAAACAATTTCGTATAAGGTGTATTATGTTAATTTTAGGAAATGTTAAATTTCAATAAAAATATAGATTCATCAAATAACTATTGTTTACCACAGCAATTTCTATAAAAGACCACATAACACCATAAAATATATTGATTTTTATATACTAATATGGCATAAATTCCCCCCTGTTACTTTATAGCAGTAAATCAACTACATAAGATTTAGCTGATCGAAAGGCTAATTTGTAAAAGAATTCTAAAATTAAAGCTCTATGAGCTTTTCAAAGTCCTGTTGGGGTTGCTGTCGCCTCCCTGGTATACAGGAAGAGTTCGAAGTGCATGTTTTAGAGCGAACTCGAAAAAACGGCAGTAACGACTGGGCGCCACGTTTGATCAGCAGCACCAAGGGTCGTGGCTTTGTTGAAGGAGGATTCTATGGAGTCTCTCAATGAAACAAGCTCAGCGGGTTATTTGATTGGCTTTGCAGTATTGTATGGTGTACTCGTTATATCATTCGTACCTGCACTGGCTTTCGTGCTTACGATGCTTGTTATGGTTGTAGGTATGGTCTTATTAAAACAGGGCTAAGATAATTGACAAAAAGTAGATTTTTTAAAGTTCATGCAAGCGTGGGCTTTTTTTTCGCCTTCAGTTTCTGAATATGGCGATTATATAAAATTTATTAAATAGAGCAGGCGTAATCAGAAAAAGCTACCTTATAAATAAACAGATAGCTTAATCTAAAAATTCTTACCTTTCATTTCTACGTATATGACGAGCATAACTAGCACGCCGGCGCAAATACTTTCCTGAATAGGATTTAAGTGTCATCCAAAGAATGCCATTTATTCTTTCTAAGTGTGTGATCGTCCAGTAACAACCAAAGTTGGTACAACTAAGATGAATTGGTAAGCCAACTCTCAATTCATTTTCTGGAATAACTTGACCAATATTATGTCTAAAGCGGTGATGTAATGCCATTTTATTTCCAATTAAAAAAGTTTATGGGTTTTAACGGTTTACTCAATTTAATGCTTTTTTATGATATATACAGGACCAAATTTTCCATTAGAAAAATGGACCAGAATTTCTATAGAATGTTGTTATACTAAAATGTTTTATGGTAATAAAAAACTGACATGCTCATCTCTCAAGAAACCCAAAAAGAACATGCCCTTTCAGAGATAACGAACTTTATAGCTCAAGAAATATATAGAATTGCAGTTATGGAACACTATCCTGATGACTATTATGCAATTCAAAATTTATCAAACAACATTTGGGATAAATTTCAGAGCTTACGAGACCAAGGTATTGATAATTTAATTGATAATTTAAGTTCAGAAATAATTAATCATATTGTTTTTCAAAAAGATGAAGATAGTTTTGATATAAATATAAAAGAAATGATTGATGATGAAGGCAAATGTTTGCTTGCTTTAGTTGGAAGCCCTGATACAGAAATAGTTGCTAATTATGATTATCTAAAGCATGAGAATGGACTAAAAGAGAATGTTTTTCAAATTGCTAAAGAACTTTTTTTAGAACACCGAAATTTAAATTGTAATATTCCACATAAATACCCACCACATATTCTTAGTTTTACATTTGATTATCAGTCAGCTCTTGAACACTATCATGGATTATCTTTTCTACCTAGAGAAAAAGGGAATACAATAACTGTAACATCCGCTCCTTATTTCTCTCTTAGACCATATTCAACAAAAAGTATTAGTCGATTCAAAGTCATTACTGAGAAAGTTGAGATATCTAATCAAGCTCTGTCTAAAAATTTACAAACCATTATAGAAGGGGAAGACTGTACTGAACCTGATTTATTAGAAAGTTATGTGAGTTTAGATTTTGCTAAAAAACTAAACTCACATAACTCAATTAATTATGCTAAAAAACTAAGATGTGAACTGGATACAAGTAATCCACTATCTGAGAAAGAAATTGATAAGTTTTTTAGCCATTTAAGAGCTGAAATAGTATCAATACAATATAAAAATAAACAGTGTAAACTGCTGATGGCAGAAAGTAAGGAAGAACTAATAAGCGCCTATAGAATTCCAGAAATTAAAAGAAATGATTGGGTACAAATAGAAAAACTACATAAGGTTGAAATGCCTAATTTAGAAACACCATCACATGCAAAAAACTATCTATTAGGATTAATTTTAGCTCATGAAGACTATATAAACAAAAAAAATCGTAAGTTAAGTGGTAAAGGGGGGGATGGCTTAAATCTCTCAGATCGTGCAGATTTTTTATCTCAAGAATTAGCTAAAAATCATGGGGAAAAAGGATTCACCGCAAGCATGATAAATAAAGGATATAAATTAGTTCGTAAAGCTATTAATAGTCACATTAATGATTTCAAACAATTCTCCACTTAACATAATGGGCATTATTCGAAATTAAAATGTTAGAAACCATTTAAAGTGTCTGTATTCTCACCAATAAAAATGTCTGGTCTAGGATGCGCATCAACATCATGGACTGGATATGAATCGAGATACTGATCACTATGTCTGACAAGGAAATACAATGTCTTGCAGTTCACTTAAGGCTCCCATTTTTGTGGATTAAGTTCAAGAGATCGTGGCCTCCCAATACATGCTAGATGCAGACAAAATTTAAATGCGGCAAGTGCTCTACCATCTGGTATTGAATAAAGCTGTAGACGAACGTAATCTTCATTTGTCTTTGGATGATCTGCAGTTTTTGATTTAGCAAGTTTTATTAATAAAGGCTGTTTTTTAGGATCTAAAAAGTCGACTAAGTCTTCTTGTCCGAGCAGATGCCAAAAGTGATTAGGAAATAGCGTTTTTACTTTGGAATAAAACACTTCCAATTCATCAATTTTATTCTTGCGATAATGAATACCGGTATGAGAAATAGTGACACGTGTTAAAAATGTCTCAAGTACAGCTTTGATTTCTCCGGGATTTTTTGCAAATACCTCGTGAATATTGTCAAAGAAATAGACAAGTGCTTTCAACTCTTCGGCTGTGTCGATCTTTGAAGGTTTTAGGGGAATTGATTGATGATTTTTGTTGTTAAGATCAAATAACCGTGGGTTATTTTTTTGAGACTTAAGATTGCTTAAGTGTTTTGCATTTTCATACCAATAGTTTACAAGTTCGATGGGTAAACACATTTCTTGCGATACATGTTGTGGGTCATGATGAATCTCTAGTAAATGAAGACACTTGTAAAACAATGCAAATGAGACTTTAGATTCTTTTGTTCCAGCAAAGTATTTAAAATAGTCATGGAATTCAGAGTTAAATAAAGCAATCTCATTCTGAATATCTTCTGCATTGCTGTTTAACCAGCCAGTTTGATCGTTGAGTAAACGCTGACATAAATGATCAGCATGCTTTTCGAAATTAAATTGATCTGAATCTTTCGCTGTATTTAAAAATTTGAAAGAAGGTTGATATCCCATTATTTTCTTGGCTAACTGATTATTCATGTCTGGGTGATATTGCAGTATTTTGTATCCAGCCATCAGATAACTTAAATGGATATAACTTTTAAATGTTTCGGTAGGATCAATATGTCCCAGTAAATGCGCAATAATAAACCAATGATGTTGACCATGTGAATTGCGGAGTATCTCTGCTCGAATAGATTGATATTCTTCTTCGGTGTAATCCGTCAGATTTTTTACAAGTGGAGTGTAATCTGAATTGAGAAGAACTGATAGGTGATTTGCTGCAGTGTGTCGGAACGAGTGGAAAGAATAATCATGATAATTAAAAAGCTCATTCAGAATCATTTTAAAAGGCGTAGTCACCGTATGCCTATTAAGTTTTGTGTTCTCATTCCAATTGCGAAACAAGTATAAGTTTTTTTGTTTGAGTAGACGTTGCTCGACCACATAGCTGTGGAATAGTTGATATTCATCAGCTTTTAACAAACAATATACAGGTACTATACGTTCAGCACTATCTGTTTTGAGTTCATGTAGATTCCCTTGCTTTTTAGAACCATAAGGTTGAATCCATACTGATAGATTGATCAAACCTTCTATATCGCGGACGCGTAATCCGAGAATTTCATTAATACGCATACCAGTTCGGTAAGCTAAAATATATATAATTTTTAATGTCTTATAATGATTTTCTTTGATATTGGTATTTGTGAATAGTGCATCCAACTTACTCATCAAAGCCTGATAGGTTAAATGGCCGATAATACGGGCTCTAGGTCTGCTTTGAGTAGCGATGAATTCTAAGTCAAACGACTCTGCATTGAAGACTGTTTGTTGGAATGCATGGAAGCGTTTTAGCATGTAGATTGTTTGGCTTTTTGATTTTTTTAAATCAGGTTGATTCGCTTCATCTACAAGTCGAGTATTTGTAATGATTTGTTCGTAGATTTTATTCAGCGTCGTATTCAGATCATCTTCGGTATCAAGATATTGTAATGAGTGTGTCAACCAGGGTTCAGCAATTCGAGTGAAGTAGGTATAGATTGATTTATCAGCTAAACGTCCATTTTCCTGAAATGACTTTTGGAATTGAATCACGCAAAACTTAAAAAGATCAGCGATAGGCTGAATTTTTTCTGAAGCCGGTTTATAAAGACTAATAAGCCATAAGATGATACGTTTGCTGTATTCATTAAATTTTTCGGCATTTTCAGTACAATATTTGATAATTAATAGATCAATGCCTTTATCGGTTTGTGCAGTACGAATAAGCTTTAAAAGATCTTTATGAATTTTGATAACATCATCTAAGGCCTGTTGAGCATTATCAGAGTAGGACTGATTCATGATTGAAGGCGAGTTTTCCATATCGACATCACTAATAGGATCCTGCTGATATTTGAATTTTGGTTGAAGAAATCGTTCAAATTCAGTCTCTGATAGTCCACATGTTGCGATATTTTCAATCAGACACTGTGAGAGTGCCGGATCAATGGCAACGTTCGGGAGTTGCATCCAGTTAAAACTAGTATGGTCACGTAATAATACTTTAAAATCTTTGAAGAGAACTGATAACGGTAACTGAAGCTTATTAAAAATAAGCTCCAAGTAATCATCAACATTTTGATTTACGTTACGAATATTTCTGGTGTTGAAGTGGATTAACCACAGGCGAGTGATTTGATCCGGAATAAAATTACGTGATTTGCGTATGGTTTTTTCATCAACGAATAGATCTCCATAAGATGGAGAGAGCGGTTGCAAAAATATAATGTTGAGATCTTCGATATTTCTAATTTTTGCTGGATCTTTTAAATGCTCAAGCAAAGCCTCTAATGAGGCTTTTTGATTTAGGCCTGAGTAAAGCATGGCAGATACAAGAATATTCCCAATGATCTCATCATCAGAAAATGCCTGACTATCTTTCGCTAGAATCCAATAGTCCCAAAGCTTATCAATAATTTCATCAATCTGATGCCCTTTCTTGATCCAGTCCATTGTGAAAACCGGCTGATCGCGCTGCATTTCAAATGTCAGACTAGGCAGGGGTAAAGGCTCACTACGTTGTAGATTGATTTTTTTAATATAGGCCCGGAAAAATTCATGGGCGTATTTTTTCCAGTTTAGGCTTTGAGCTTTGCGCTTAATAAACTCATAAATTGCCGGGTAGAATGGTTCTTGATTCTCTTTTTTTTCAAATTCTTGTTCATGAAAATATTGGCTTAACTCATTTTCCACATCGGCTCGCAGCATTTTCTCCTGATCAAGACGATTTCTTTTTCGGCGTTCTTCAGCGTATAACTTTTGATTTTGCTTATTGAATGAGGACATGGAGTTCAATACCAGTGATTTCAAAATGATCTTTCATCTGCTCAAGAATAGAAGCGATACTTAAATATTGAGAAAGGGCTAAGCTCGAATAGGGATGAGCAGCTTCTTGTTGCATTGGTTCATGACCGAATAATGCTAAAATTTCAGGTTCGCTAATTTTATTGGTGAGAAAAGCTCGGGTTGTATGTCGATGCCAGTTTGCATGATCCAAGCCTAATTCAGGATGAAAATTGCTTACAATCGATGGACTCAAAGTCTGGCATTCTCCCTGCTTAAAAATATTTAAGAGTGGGTGTTCATTCTTCATAATCTTTTGAATACGGTCCTGAAGCTCGGGATGAGTAGGGCAGATTTGACGTTTAAAATAATCTATAAACTGTATGAATTTTTTTACCTCCTGCACTACAAAATTACTAAGTGGAATTAAACGTCCATAACCTTGACGTCCTCCAATTTCTTTATCAGAAACCATGCATATTTGTCTTTTCAAGTTAAAACTTTTTAAAAAACCTGGAAATTCAGCGACTGGTCGAGCGGCAGTAAACAGCAATAAAAAGTGCCACATCCAGATGTTGTAGTTGTTAAAAACCGCAATTAAATCATTTTCCTTTTGCATAAAAATTTTAGCTTTGAGTACGGCAAAGATTTTTTTAACCATATTCTGGGTAGGTGCTTTAAGGCTACCAAAGTTCTGTACTTCATCATATCTAATGTCTTGATAGTCATTGGATAATTGTTCACACAGATCTTTTAATATCGAGACATATTGGCTATGCAAAGACTGAATATTTTGATGAGAATAAGAAATAGAAGAAGATTTATTGGCATCAATTCCTGTGAGAAGATCTGCAAACTGTTTATTTCCAGTTCGTTGCAGAATTGTTTGATGTAAAAGGGAACTAATTTTGATCAATGACAATTTGGGAATATGAAGTTCTATTCTAAGCTGTTTTAAAAACTGTCGAACATCGTCGTCATTGACAGGATCAGTATTTTGCAGGTCATGAATAAATTTATTAGGTATCGGGATGTCTAGATAGACAGTTTGGTTGAGTAAGGAACTTGGATAAGCAAAATCCTTATTCTCAAAAATTGAAAATTTACTTCTCAGAAAATATTGCCCTTTCTTCAGAATTACTCTCTGACGAGAATTTAAATTCTTAGCACGTTTATTTTGTAACTTTAACCATTCATCAATTTTATTACCCGTTAAAAAGGACAGCATCAGAATCAGAGCAGCCTTTTTTTTCTGAAATCTTTTTAATATTTCATTGGGATTCCCATCAATTTTTGCATGATAATTTTCGTACAGTTTATTAAGTACTGCACTAACACTTGTGGTATTTGGAAAAAGGCTGCTGAATGGCAGTAAATGCTCTTTTCGGTGAATATGTTTTGCAATTAAAGGTAGGACATAGCTTTGACTAGATTCTGAATACTTAGCTAGCGGTGTAACAATAGTCGGGTCTATGTGTATTTGACGCGTATCCTGGTCATCTAACTGTTTCTCTATATTAAGAGCTATAGACTTTTGACCGTTTTTAATCTCTGTAGTTTCTTCAATCAGCTGCTCTTCATCTAAAAAATTATATTGCAGTGTAGTGTCACTATTTGCTCTTGCAATTTTCGCTTTATTTTTTAAAACATAAGTAAAGGCGATACGAATAATTTGCAGCAGGTTTTGTAAAAAATCTTCGGATTCCTCTTTATCGTTATCTTTATTAGTTAACTCATTAAGATATTGAACAAACTCTTCTAAAGAAAGGTTAGGGTTTTGAAGATACTGGTTCCAAAGCAGCTTGTATTCGCGTGTGTTTTGATATTCTTTGTTGGTGTTTAGAACCCGATTCGCTATACGAAAGCGTTGAAATAAACGTTTTACAGTAGTGAAATGTTCGGTGTTGTTTTCTTTAAAAAGTTCCGGTTTTATGTCTGGAAGGGCTATCAGATAGATTGCTGCTTTCAAGACCAGGATATTCCAGATTAAAGCATTTTCTTCTGACTTCGCTAATTGTGCAATTGAGTTCACATACCAAGTGACAGGATTTTCGTTAATTGTATGCTGTCGCGAAGGGGTTAGGGCGGCTGGTTTAGTCACAACATGTTTAGGTTGTAGCTTAAAATCTGTGAGATCGATCTTCAGGCCTTCAAGATATTGATCAGTTGGTTGTGAAGTAAGTAAGTCAGCAACATATTGAATATGTTCGGCACGGTTAAGTTGCTCATCCCCAAAGAGTTTTTCTAACGTCTTTTGTAATAATGTCTGTTGAGTTTCAGCCGTACTTTGATTTATTTGATTATATTCAGACATCATGATTTCCATAACTGATCAGGTGAGAGAACGAAGTCGGCGTTGTTTAAAAGCTGTTGAACAATTCCGCTGGTTTGTTCCAGTTGATTCAATACATTTCGTCTTTGCTGCTTGATAATATTATTGCGATGATTCAGTTGATTTCGTGTGCATGACAGCAGTTGGGCAAGCAGATCTAAGCTCATAGAACAGTGGGGCTTGAAAGAATTTTCTTTGTTTAAATCGAGCATTGCTTTGGGGGAAAGAGAACTATTAATCAGTGTTTGTAATCTTTCAGGATTCATTTTTTTCAAATCATGATGAAAAGAGGACAGAAATTTGAGGAATTCTGAACTTGTTTGTTGTTTTAACAGGTCAATTTTTTCAAAATCTTGAGGGAAAGAATGTACCAGCAGCTTGATATTTTGAGGAATGGTATTTGACCAATATAGATA
The DNA here is from genome assembly GCF_037402435.1 of Acinetobacter sp. NS-4. NCBI lineage: Bacteria > Pseudomonadati > Pseudomonadota > Gammaproteobacteria > Moraxellales > Moraxellaceae > Acinetobacter > Acinetobacter sp. NS-4. The sequence goes on from NZ_JBBEUE010000008.1 coordinate 118,851, forward strand.
CAGGTGAAAATTATTTGCCACTGTATAGCCGGTAATATTTGGATCTCTCCATACACGAAGTTCTGGGTGAGAGACAAATATAGATAAATCAGCTTTTATGGATTTGAGAACTTCTTGATAGCAAAAGTGAATTCCATAAAAATTAGGATGAACACTCAGATGAAGTTTATTTAAATTTTTGCAGCATACTTCTTTGGCTGCACCAAATTCTTGATTGAACTCAAAAGTTGTTCCCATATAAATGAGAGTCCTCAGAAATTATTAAAAAAATAACCAAGTGAAAATTCTTATTTTGTGTGCGCTAAATTTTTTTCATTTTTAGGATCTCAAGTTTCTTGAAAGTAATTCAATACTACTTGTAAGAAGTAATTATTTCAAGTGTTTGATTTAATTGAAAATAATATATCAAAAAATGTTTCTTTTGTACATGTGGGATAATTGATCTCTATATCAAAAGGAGGGGAATGGTTATAAAACTCTAGATATACCTATGATCCTTGGCAGTATAGTGGATTGTTTTTTCCTCTAAACGCCCAAAAAAAATTTTCAAAAGCTTTTTAGTTAGTCCTTTATTTGTAGAACTGTCTTTTATTCGATTGTAGTAAATTTAAATATAAGGGAGGTGATGTCTACTATTGTGGTTCGGAGAGTGGTGGGGTAATCCCCCCTAAAAATAAAAGGATCTAAAAGTAGAATTTTCTCTTAAGATACGAGCAGGAGATTCTGCATGAAAACATCTAAATTTACTGACAGCCAGATCATGTCCATTTTAAAACAGGCGGAGTCTGGCACACCTGTAGCCACCCTTTGTCGTGAACATGGCATGAGTAATGCCACGTTTTATAAATGGCGTGCCAAATATGGCGGTATGGATACCTCATTGATGGCTCGACTGAAAGAGCTGGAAGCAGAAAATACCAGACTAAAAAAAATGTATGCTGAAGAGCGATTAAAGGCAGAGATTGTTCAGGAAGCAATGTCAAAAAAGTGGTGAAGCCATCTTGCCGACGTCAGATGGCTCAACAAGCCGTTGCCCTGCATGCGGTTAGTATCCGTTTAGCTTGCTCTGCATTTGGCATTAGTGAAACCTGCTACCGTTATCAGGCTAAACTTTGCGATGACAATGCACTCATTGCTGAACAGCTCATTGAACTCACTGAGGAAAATTCCGATTGGGGATTTGGTCTGTGCTTCTCATATTTACGACATGTTGAGAATCACTGCTGGAATCACAAGCGGGTTTACCGCATTTACTGTGAGTTGGCACTAAATCTGCGTATTAAACCGAGAAGAAGACTAAAACGGCACGCGCCTGAACCATTGAAAGAACCAATCCGAGAAAATCAGGTCTGGTCATTAGATTTTATGCATGATCAGCTGATCGATGGTCGAAAGTTCCGATTATTAAATGTGATTGATGACTACCGTCGAGAAGGCTTAGCGATTGAAGCAGGATTCTCATTACCTACAATCCGAGTTATTCGTACGTTGAATCAGTTGCTGGAATGGCGAGAAAAGCCGTTAGTTATTCGGTGTGACAATGGCCCGGAGTTTATCAGTCATGAATTTGTACGCTGGGCAACTGAACAAGGTATTCGTATTGAATATATTCAACCAGGTAAGCCACAGCAGAATGCGTATATTGAACGTTATAATCGGACTATACGTTATAGCTGGCTAAGCAAGCATCTATTTGACACACTGGAAGAAGTACAAGATTATGCAACGAGTTGGCTGTGGCATTACAACTATGAAAGACCACACCAAGCAAACAAAGGAAAGCCACCTCTCATGGCTGCTTAACCTCTACTTTTAACTTCGGTTATTTATGGGAGGATTACCCATGCACGTGTAGCAGTCCTTAACAGATTTACGGAATTAGGTCGACCACTTACCCAAGTTACGCCTTAAATTTGGCTCAATTAGGGGCGCTTTGCATTTCAAATCTTTGTGCAACAAAGCCACCTTAATAACGGATTTGTTTAACGCCAGCATACTTTTTGAAACACCACCCGCAAAAGGTCTATTGCCTTAAATTTCAACTGCAAGCCTTCAATGCCACTAAAATAATTACAATCAAGATCACCCAAGTAATTACTTGTTCACCATTAAATCCCTTCCTAACTTTATTTTGAGAAGAATTATTTGTAGGTATTGATACTTGGGAGTTAGTAGTAATTTTCTGATTATTAGCAGTTGTAATTGGTTTCCGATTTGAACTATTTATAGCGTTATTAGAGGAAGTATTTATAGTATTACTAGTTGTAGAATGTATTTTACTCAAAATTGCTTGATTAGAAGATTTAGCTGCATTTGTAGAATTTGTGCTTATAGGTTGAGTATTTTGCACAGAATATGGTTGCCCTGTTATTTGAGCTAGAATATCTTTATTAGATACTCTTATTGATGAATTACTTATTGTACTAGATTGTTTTTTATAAGCTAATCGTTTCTTCGCTTCAGTCTCATCAATTGTAAATAATTGACCTTTCTTTGAGACAGTGATTGATATATGGGAATATTTATATTTTTTACTCTTATATGGTGCTTCCATTAAGCCCTTGATACTTACCCATTTACCAATCCAAGAACTATCCGGCTTATCTAGAATAGCATCTAAGCCTTCACTCCAAATTGTGATTTTGAATATATTTCCTTTCCAATCTCCAAAATTAATAAATACATATGGCTTACCATATCGAGTAATATTCTGAGTCACATCGGTAATCTTACCAACCACTTCAACTTGGTTACCAATTTGTTGGAGACAGGCGTTGTAATCCATTGCTGAAATAACTGGATATGGACTTATGTATTCATTAACAACTACAGCGCGGCTAACATTTTTAGATACAATATGAACATTACTTAAATTAGGTATATTTAGACCAGCAATGAAGTCACTTAAACTTGGAATCGTTTCTAATTTAGTGAGATTACATATTGCAGCAAAGTTTTTAACATGATCTTTTAAAGTTGGATATGTGCTTAATAGTGCAAATGTTTGGGAGGCATTAGGATTAGAAAAATCTGTTGAACGAAATACAATAGAATCTTGATCTGACTTTGTTTTGTCCCAAATAGTGGAATCAGTTGCCAGTGCTTTACATGCTAGCCAAAGTAATATCAATGAAAATCTATCAAGTTTACTGTTATATGGGTTTAACTTAGCTCGATAAGGATGTTGAAAGTTAATATGTCCTAATTCAGAACTACCTAAACTTGCTATGGAATCAATATACATACCATCATAATCAATCAACTGGATTGAAGATCCAGAATTAGAAATCATTAAGTTTCCGGTTTGTATATCACCATGAGCAATTGAATTACTCTCTAAATATTCTGATAACTTTACTAAAGCATTTGATAAATTAGTTATATAGGAAGGTTTATCATAATTATCTTCAAGAAACTCACCAAGGGTAGTTCCTACAGCCCATGCCATTTTAATGATTGGATATGGATTGCCATCTACCATGATTCCTTTAGGCTGGAATTCAAAATCCAAGAAAAATGCAGAAGACAGGTTTTTTAATTTTTTAGAAATTTCTAAATAACGTTGTTCTAAAGATTTTGATTCTTTATGAAAACACCTTACGGCATATTTTTTTGAACCGCATTCAATTGTATAAGTTAAAGCAAATCCACCACTAATAGCTAAAGGTACACCGAGTCCTGTCTTTTTAACGTTACCTTTTGCTAGTTCACTATCAGTTAATAATTTACTATGAAGCTGAAATGCTTCATTGTATTTTTCAAAAGATGGATAACTCATGATCGTATACTTATATCTCTAAAATCACTAAAGTGGTGTCATCTACTTTTAGACTCCCTCTACTACGACTAAATCTTACTAATCTATTAAATTTTCTTTCATTAATGGTGAGAAAGATGTTAACCAACTTGTTATGATCAATAACTGTCATAGTACGACAAAACCAATCTGCCAATGCATCTGTTGCACAGATAGCTACTATTGACTCATCATTCGATAAAATTGGTATTTCCAAATAATGATTGCTATTTTCTTTACTGAAGTCGATAGAACTATTTAATTCAATTTTCGTAGAAATTAGTGTGGGATTTGCATGAAAATCAGGAATATCAAATGTTTGGTGATATGTATACTTGCCATCATTTTTTTTGAAAAAAAATATAAAGCTGTCCCCAAATAATCTAGTGATAATTTTTTTATTAACAAAATCTAGATTGATACTTGCAAATGTAGAAAAGCTCCCACGTTGATAGGCAGACAATTGGGACCAACTCATATTATTAAAATCATGTTCTAATACATATTTTTTAGCTGCATTATTTAACCAATCATCGTTTATATCATCACTCTCAACAAAAGAGTCACAAATAATTTTTGCCCATAATTGGGAGTTATAAGATTCGCTAGCTCCATCACATAGAATGAATTTGGTTAAATCATTTGAGAAAGCAAATGAATCTTCATTTGCTTTCTCTTCCCCAATTTCTTTTGGATGAGTACCTTGGAAAACAACTTTCATTATCGCAGCTGAGAGGCTCTTGTACCAATATCAAAGAAGTCTACGATATCAGAAGCTTCAGCATTAAAAATAAAGCCTCTTGATTCACCACTTACTTTAAAGCCTTTATCTTGAGCATAACCTACTAAATGAGCAGGTAACTCACTAGACATTCTAAATAACATTTTAGAATAGGCATCAGGTAAAACATGTTCGCTTGAAGGTAAAATGATAGGAGAGTTACTTAGGGCACTAACATGCAAATTATAAATTAATACAGAGCCATCATTTGTACCAATTTGACTTAGATGATTCGCAATTTCTTCCGGATCACCATCATTAGATTCACCATCAGTAACATGTAAGATTGTTGGAGGATAACTATCTGGATGAGCATCACACCATTCAGCCAAAACTTCAGCGGCTTTAGTTAGTGCTGCACGCATTGGAGTACCGCCATTAGCAGTTGGTTCAAACCACATTGGGAATTTAACAGCAACTTCTAATATTCCACCAGCACCATCATCCATCTTACGTTTACGGTCTTCGATTCTAAGAGGATTTTGTTCAAGTAATGAAATAGGATTCATAACCTGATTGCCCAAAACACCAGTAAATCCATTAGTTACACCTTGATGACCGTACCCTAAGACACCAATATCAAAATAATCTCTGATGCCTTCTGATTTAGAGCATCTTGTAATTAAGTCCATAAGTGTTTTATTAAGGACATCAGATACAAATTCAGCTTTAGTTCTTCCGGATGACATTTTGTCCATCATAGAACCTGATTGGTCAACTAAAAACAAAAATGCAGTTGGCGAAGTTCTACTAATTTGCGCTTCGTGTGACATTTTTTCCTCTTTTTAAATATATCTATAAAGTTATGATAAGTACTCTATTGGATTTTATCCATTATAAATAGCGAATTTTCAATAATATTTAGTCCTACATCCGATTTTTGCTGTTGTGCTTGAGCTATACGCTTTTCTAGTGATGCCCTTTGTTTTGCTTGCCCATAATTACTCTTATTTTTAACTTAACTATTTATATTCCATGATTTTTTATTAATTTTGAGTAGACCTTGCATTAGTCAAAGTTTAAACAGCCGTAAGCTATATTTTATAAGATTTTAGCTGATTCAAAAATTAGGTAAAAGCACACTTTCGCAAGAGGTTTAATATATAGCAGCAGTTCGCAATCAATTGATGGAATTATAGGCAGCTTAGAAAGCCCAGACATTTGATCAAATGACCAGCATGTTGTTCACTGCCGTATAGGCAACTTAGAAGTATTATTTTCAGTTATACTTATGCAAGGCTTTGTTGCACAAAGATTTAAAAAATAGAACTACCCTAAGCGACTCAAATTTAAGTGACAACTTGGGTATGAGCTCGGCCTAATTCCATAAATTTATTTAATACTGCCACACGTGCATGAATCTCATTCACCTGGCTTTGAAAACTCCGTGCACTGAGTTTATCTCCCAATAATTTGATGCAATGCATCTTGGTTTCTACCAAGCTTCGGCGATGATACCCAGACCACTGTTTCCAAATTGCTCTTCCTAGGCATTTAACCGCTTTCAACAATTCATTTCTTTCTAAAGATCTCAGCTTTTTGTCTTTCCAGGGCTTCGCATTTTTTCTTGGCGGAATCACCGCATGTGCCTGTCGATCTGAAATGACTTTTCTGCAGTGTTTCGTGTCATAAGCACCATCTGTATATACAGAATCAATCTGCTCATCAAGTGGAATTTGATCAAGTAAATCCTCGAGTACTTGTGAATCACTGACATTGTTTGTCGTGAGCTGAACGGCCCGTATTTGCAGCGTTTCAGCATCTATACCAATGTGAAGTTTACACCATTGGCGACGATATTCAGGCTGATGTTTCTTACGTTTCCATTCACCTTCACCTAAAAACTTTAAGCCAGTAGAGTCGACGAGTAGGTGGAGACCATCACGACTTTTTTGATAGCGAATTGCAATATCAATATGCTTTTGTCTTCTACAAATAGTCGAATAATCTGGCGCTGTCCAATCTAATCTACAAAGTTTAATGAGGCTCTGAACAAAGCCAGTGACCATGCGTAAAGAGAGTCGAAATAGTGATTTGATCATAAGGCAGCATTGAATAGCCGCATCAGAATAAGTTTGATTTCTACCATGTTTGCCTTTTGGTTGTGCATACCATTGAGTAGTCGGGTCAAACCAGATCAAGATATTTCCTCGATTCACCAAAGCTCGGTTGTAAGAAGACCAATTGGTTGTGCGATAGGTTTTAGGTGCGGGCTTTTTCATTTGAGAATTATATTGCTAGATAAGCCTTTACAGATAGGTTTGTGCAGCAAAGCCCCTAGCGGAATAAATGTTATGGGTACAAAGGTCGGCTAATTCTAAAAAATAATAGCCCCGACAATAAAACAAAATAATCCAAAAATCACCCAAATCCAGACATTCGATTTGGGTTTCTCAGTATGTGATGTATAGAACGATTGTTGTTCCTGAGTAGGATTTTTTTGGTTGCCAACTCTGTTCTTATAGGGCTGGTGTTTTGAATAGGATAGGCCTGTGCCAGGAATACCAACGCTGGTTCGGGTGCCTTTTTTGCCAATATTTAAAGAAGCACCAGGTTTGCCAATGCTTGCACTGCTGATGCCTTTATGCGTCAGATTGATTTTTAATCCAGGTAATATTTTAATACTCTTGCGAAATCTGAAGCCCATATTTTTTCCATTTACAAGAACCAGTTTGGTTTCTATCTCAGTTGTCCGGATACAGTGAAATAAGAGTTTGATTCATTCATAGGACTGATCATTTGACTTATCTAGTGAAAAATCAGTATGTTCTTTAACATAAGATATTGGCTTTTAGACAATGAATCAAACATCAAATTATTACAATCAACATGCTCAAGCATTTTTTGAAAATACCTATCAGGTTGAAATGGAAAGTCTTTACGCACCATTTCTAAGATATTTGCCGGAACAGGCATTGATCCTAGATTTGGGCTGTGGCTCGGGGCGGGACACTTTGGCATTTAAGAAAAAAGGCTATCAAGTTGAGGCAATTGATTATTCTGCCGAGCTGGTTAAAAAGGCCAGGGAGCTGACCAATATTGAAGTACGTCAGCAAAGTTTTTATGACCTAGCTGAGAATAATAAATACGATGGTATTTGGGCTTGTGCATCTCTTTTACATTGTGAAAGAGATCGCCTAACTGAAGTGCTGGGGCTTATATTCAAAGCATTAAAGCTAAATGGTGTGTGTTACATGTCTTTTAAGTATGGCAATACAGACCGTGAGATAGAGGGGCGTAGCTTTACTGACTTGAATGAACAGCAAGCTCATGACTTACTTAAGCAGATCGATCAGGCTTTACTGTTACAACAATGGATTACTGTAGATAAACGTCCAGAGCGTACAGAAGAGTGGATGAATATTCTGATTAGAAAAGTGCAGGCTTAGATATGTTATTCAGTATAGCCGAAATACCAACCCCTCAAGAACAGTTGAAATTCTTAAAGCATATTCAGCAGATTTTGCAGTCAGGGACTTTTACTTCGACATATAAGTTTGCTTTGCTGATAAGTATCACGCGTCTGGCGATTGAACAGGGGCAAGATACTGGTGCTGCCTTGCATTTAGAATATCAGGATATTGCTGAAAAGTTTATTGACTTATACTGGAAACAGTCACTGCCGTTTCAGTTTAACCAGTATGAGCCTTTTACTATTCATCAAAGCACTGGTAAGCAGGCAAAGATCATCAGTGAAATCCAGAAAGCACAGCAACAATTCAAGACCTTGGCCGCGTTGAGAAAGGATGTACTTTACTGGAACAGGTTGAAGCGAGCAGTTGCAACAACGGTAAAGCAAATGCCGGTGGTGTATTTGCAGAATTTGAATGGTCAAACCATAGAGTTTCTCTATAGTCTTGAAGATTCCAAGCAGTCCCTCAAGCTGTTGCCCAAGGTGATGTATTGCTTAAGACAATTTAGTGAAATCATTGAAGAGTTGTGCCAGAAGCGCTGGATTGATTTTGTTCGGCTAAACAAGCAGAACCTAGTGGTACTGGATGGTTTGCCTGATCTAGATGAATTCATGTTTGCCCCAAGTCGCAATCAACTGGGGAAGGTCGCGGACTTCTTAATTGACGTACAGCAATGCCAGTGTTTTTACTGTGGCAAAAGCCTAAAAAATTCAAAATATGCCGTGGATCATTTTATTCCATGGTCATTATATCCTGCCGATACCGGACATAATTTTGTCCTGGCGGATGAAAAGTGCAACTCACAAAAAAGTAATTATTTGGCGTCAGAACAATTTCTGCAACAGTGGCAGGAGCGGAACTATCTACATGATCAATCTATTGTTCGGGAAATTTCTCAATTAGGTTTTTTAACCGATCTGCAACGTTCGCATCGGGTTGCCGACTGGGCGTATAAGCAGGCAATAGAGAATGAATATTTAGTCTGGCTAGGTGGAAAAGATAAACATATATTAGGTGTTTAGTCCCATATCTGGAGTACTTTAATGTCTTTATTTTTCTGTAGTGAAGATTACTGGAGTAGGCTGCTATATAGTTTAGATTATGTCTCTATCTAGCGCCTGAATTGACAGATTACATCGCTTGACCACGACAATTCATGTCCTTGTCCACCTTTTTACTGCTGCATAATTTAGAATTTTAGGTAAAATCATTTTATTAATGATTTACTTATTTGGACTCCTATAACAATGACCCAGGTGCAACTGCAACAATTACAAAAACAACTTTGGAATATTGCCAATACTTTGCGTGGCACCATGGGCGCCGATGAATTCCGTGATTACATACTGGGCTTTATTTTCTTTAAATATTTATCAGAAAAGTCGGTGAACTTTGCCAACGAATTGCTCGATGGCGAAGAAGTCAGCTTTTTAGAATTAGATGAAAATAATGCTGAGCATGTGCCGTACATCGAAGAAATTAAAAAGAATGCCATTGCCGAAGTCGGTTATGCGCTCACACCAAAACAGCTATTCCATACCTTAGCCGAGCGTGGTCGTCAGGGCGAATTCATTTTGGATGATTTAACTGCGACCTTAAAATCAATTGAACAAAGCACGTTAGGCACCGACTCTGCCGATGACTTTGCCAACCTGTTTGAAGATTTGGATCTAAACTCGACCAAGCTCGGCAATAATGCCAGTGACCGTAATGCACTGGTGGCGAAAGTCCTCAGTCATTTAGATGACATTGATTTTGATATTAGTAATACCGAAGCCGATGTACTGGGTGATGCTTACGAGTACCTGATTGGTGAATTTGCCTCAGGCGCGGGCAAAAAAGCGGGGGAATTCTATACGCCGCAAACGGTATCGACCTTACTGGCGAAGATTGTCACCCAAGGTAAAGAGCGTTTACGTTCAGTCTATGACCCGACTTGCGGTTCAGGTTCTTTGTTGCTACGGGTAAAACGTGAAGTCAAAGATGTCGATATGATTTACGGTCAGGAAATGAACCGTACCACCTACAACTTGGCACGCATGAACATGATTCTGCATGATGTGCATTTTGCCAAGTTTGATATTAAGCAGGAAAACACTTTAACCCGTCCGCAGCATTTAGATAAAAAGTTTGATGCAGTGGTGGCGAATCCACCATTTTCTGCAAAATGGTCTGCCGATCCGTTATTTTTACAAGATGAACGTTTTGCTGCGTATGGCAAACTGGCGCCAAGTTCTAAAGCCGATATGGCTTTTGTACAGCACATGCTGTATCAACTGGATGACAATGGCACTATGGCGGTGGTGTTACCGCATGGCGTATTGTTCCGTGGTTCGAGTGAGGGCGTAATTCGTCAGTATTTGATTGAACAGATGAACGTGGTGGATGCCATTATTGGTCTACCCGCCAATATTTTCTATGGTACGTCTATTCCGACCTGTATTTTGGTGTTGAAGAAAAACCGTGAGCAGAGCGGCAATATTCTGTTTATTGATGCCAGCAATGATTTTGAAAAGCAGAAGAACCAAAACAAGTTATTGCCTGAGCATTTGGATAAGATTGTTGCGGCATTTGAAAAGCGTGAAAATATTGAAAAATATGCGCATGTCGCGACGTTGCAGGAAGTGAAAGATAACGATTACAACCTGAATATTCCGCGTTATGTGGATACTTTTGAAGCGGAAGCCGAGATTGATTTAGATGCGATTGCAAAACAGCTTCAAGCTTTGGAACAAGACAGCCAAAAAACCGATGCCATCATTGCAGATTTTTGTAAAGAGCTAGGTATTGTTTCACCATTTTCGGAGGTGAAGTAATGGCTACGCCAAAGTTAAGATTTAAAGAATTTGATGGGGATTGGTCTGCGCAAAAATATAAAGATGCACTTACTATTAAATATGGTAAAGATCATAAATTACTTGAGGATGGAGAAATACCTGTTTACGGCACAGGCGGTGTGATGCGTTATGTCAATCAATACCTATACGATGGTGAAAGTATTCTTATCGGTCGTAAAGGTACAATTGATCAACCAAAATATGTAAATGAAAAATTTTGGACAGTAGATACTCTTTTTTATTCAGAAATTAAGCAGAATATTTATCCTTTATTCATTTATCAACACGCTTTGCAAGTGAACTGGCTTGGATTAAATGAAGCAACTGGTGTGCCTAGTTTAAATACAACCTCGATTAATAATGTTGATATTTATCTCCCATCCAAAGAAGAACAAACCAAAATCGCCTCTTTTCTTTCTGCTGTGGATGAAAAGATTAGCCAACTCACGCAAAAGAATGAGCTACTCAGCCAATATAAACAAGGCATGATGCAGAAGTTGTTTAGCCAGCAAATTCGTTTTAAAGCGGATGATGGTAGTGAGTTTGGGGAGTGGGTTTTATCTGAACTTGATCCGTATATTCAAGAGTCTAAAGATTCTTCTAAAATTCAAGATGAATATGAAGTATTAACTTCATCGAGGAGAGGATTAATTCGTCAAGCTGAATATTTTGAAGATAGCCGCTTAGCTGATAGAGAAAATATAGGCTTTAATATCATTCAACCTAATCAAATAACATATAGATCAAGAAGTGATGATGGACTTTTTTTCTTCAATCTTAATGAATTAAACATTACGGGGATAATTAGTACGTATTATCCTGTTTTTACCATGAAAAATGGAAATAATAAGTTCTTCTATGAGTGTTTGAATTTTCATAAGCATAAATATATTCAATATGCAGTTGGAACATCTCAGTTAGTACTTTCTCTAAATCAATTAAGAAAAATTAAATTTAGAATCCCTTGCATTGAAGAACAAACCAAAATTGCCAATTTTCTCTCTGCGATTGACGAAAAAATTGAAGTCGTAGCACAGCAAATTGAACAAGCCAAAAAGTGGAAAAAAGGCTTGTTACAGCAGATGTTTGTGTAGGGGAAAGTTATGGCAAATTGGCTAGTAACCGTGAATTATGCTGAGTTTGATTTAGAAGCAGCTTATGAGGCTTTGCCGCAGATTTATTGGAAGAATTCAGCCACTAGTGAAGGTAAAGGGTTACAAATCAATGATATTGTTCATGTATATGTGACCCAACCCATCTCAAAGGTGATGTATCAATTCAAAGTTATTAGGCATGCGGAAAACTCAGAATACCCAGTAGCACAGAAAGCATTTTGGTCGGATAAAAAGAAAATTGAAAGTTATCTAGGTGGGTACTCTATTTTTGAAAAGTTAAACAAAGTGGATAAATCCACTTTGTCTTTTGAATATTTCAGACAGGAAAACTTAATTCCTGATGCTCCTATTCAAGGCCGTCGCACAGATCGAGATAAAGCTTCAAATGATCCAATCCGCATTTTTTTAACTCATATTTTTAATGAGTTTAAAACTGATAGTGTGAATACCGACTATCCAGATGAAGCAGGTTTAGAAAATGAAACTTTTCCTGAAGGAGCTAAGCAAACGGTTTTAGTGAATAAATATGAGCGTAACCCTGAAGCAAGGGCTAAATGTATAGAAATTTATGGAACACGTTGTTGCGTTTGTGGCTTGAGCTTTGAACATATGTATGGCTCATTTGCTAAAGATTTCATCCATGTACATCATCTTAAGTCTTTGCACACGATTGGCGAACAATATGAAGTAGACCCTAAAGAAGATCTAAGACCAGTCTGTCCAAATTGTCACGCCATGCTCCATAAAACCGAAAATGGTCTTCCAATGACAATTGAGAGATTAAAACTTTTATATAGTGTTTCTTTGAGGAATCCGCTTAGACAAACATTTGAAGAATAAATAATTCGAGATTTTTAATGCAGCTTTATCAAACCCAAGCACAGTCATTAGTAGAACTTACAGAAGATCCTTTTCGTCTGGAAAGAGAGATTCAAAGCCTGTTTGAAAGTAATCTTTACAGTTTTACAGGTCTGGAATTCATCAAGTCCGAGTTCACGATCAAGAATAATCGTATTGACACGCTAGCTTTCGATCCCGAAAGTCAGGCCTTCGTAATTATCGAATACAAGCGTGAACGCAATTATAGCGTGATTGACCAAGGCGTTTCTTATCTGAATATGATGCTCGACTATAAGGCCGATTTTATCGTTGAGTACAATGAGAGCCAGAGCAAACAGCTTAAACGTCAGGATGTCGACTGGTCCCAGAGCCGAATCATCTTTGTTTCACCGAGCTTTACTGACTTTCAAAAGCAGTCTACTAATTTTAAAGACTTCAGCATTGAGCTGTGGGAAATCAAACGCTATCAGGGTGGAATTATTTCAGTCAATCCATTGCAGAAAACCAAATCAGCCCCTTCAATTAAGCAAGTGCAAAAGATGGGGTCTGAAGACATTAAAAAAATTGCTAAAGAAATCCAGACATATGATGAAGCTTATCACTTGGCGGATAAGTCTGATGACATTAAAGAGCTATATGAGCAATTCAGGGATTCGATTTTAAATCTAGCACCTGACATAGAAATGAATATTCGAAAAAACTATATTGCCTTTAAATGTAAGAATTCCAATCTTTTATATGTGCATTTTTTCAAAGATTTCATACGTTTTGATATTAGTGAGCAAAGAAAGAAATTAATCGATGATCCTAGAAATTTTTTTAAGGATGTGGTTGATGGAAATTATTGTGCTGTGAAAGTTAAAGATAGTGAAAATTTAGAATATATCTTGAGTTTAATTAAACAAACATTGAAGTGAATAATTTAAGATTTTAGAGGGAAAAGGAAATGACAGTACAAAGCGAATATCAACTTGAAAATGAACTGATTGGCCAGCTACAGCAATTAGGTTATGCCTCAGTCACGCTCAAGGACGAAAGCCAACTACTGTCTAACCTGAAAACCCAAGTCGAACGCGCCAATGGACTAGCGCCACTGTCAGAAACGGAATGGAAACAGGTCATCAGTTTTTTAAATACGGGTACAGTGTTTGAACGCGCCAAAAATCTGCGTGATCTGTTCCCAGTCAAATTTGATGACGGCAGCAGTAAACACCTTTTTTTCCTGTCTGATGATCCTAGCAAAAATATTTATCAGGTCACTAATCAAATCACCATCGACCACCGCGACTATAATGGCAGAACCAGCCGTTTTGATGTGACCTTACTGGTCAATGGTTTGCCTTTGGTACAGATCGAGCTGAAAAAACGCGGCATGGAAATAGCCGAAGCCTTTAACCAGACTCAGCGTTATACTCGTGAAGCGTATTGGGCTGGGCAAGGGCTATTTGGCTTTATCCAGTTGTTTGTGATTAGTAATGGTGCCAATACCCGTTACTACTCCAACGGCACGACCGGCATTGAATTTGCCTTTCCCTGGGCCGATGTCAGCAACAAACACGTCAATGAAATTGTCGACTTTGCCGAAGCTTTTTTCAATCAGCAGCATCTGACCCAAATGCTGACCCAGTACATGGTGCTGCTAGAAACCACCAAAAGCCTGATGGTGCTGCGTCCCTATCAGATTTATGCAGTACAGAAAATTGTGGAGCATGTGCAAAACTCCGATCAGAACGGCTATATCTGGCATACCACAGGATCAGGAAAAACCCTGACTTCATTTAAAGCCAGTCAGATCATCATGCAAATGCCTGATGTAGAAAAAGTCCTGTTTGTGGTGGATCGTAATGACCTCGACACACAAACCTCACGTGAGTTTAATGCTTTTAAAGCCGACAGCGTGGACAGCACCGATAACACATCGACCTTGGTGAAACAGCTGGATCAACGTCATGACAAACTGATTGTGACCACCATCCAAAAACTCAATCGAGCCATCAGCACCGACCGTTATTTAGAATCGATTGATTATCTTAAAAATAAAAAAGTGGTCTTTATCTTTGATGAATGTCATCGCAGTCAATTTGGTGAGACCCATCAGAACATCAAAAAATTCTTCAGCAATGCACAAATGTTTGGTTTTACCGGTACGCCTATTTTTGAAAAGAACAGCCAAAGCAAAGCAGGTTTAAAACTCACCACAGACTACCTGTTTAATGAGTGTTTGCATAAATACGTGATTGTCGATGCCATCCGTGACCGTAATGTCTTGCAGTTCCAAATTGATTATCGGGGCAAATACACCGCCAAAGGAATGGCGACGAATGAAAGTTATGAGGAAGATGTAGAAGGCATCGATACCAAAGAACTGTATGACAATCCGCAACGCCTTGAAATGATTGCCCGCTACATTGTCAATATTCACGATACCAAAACTCGTAATCGCGAATTTACCGCAATGTTCTGTGTCAGTTCGGTCGAAACACTGACCCAATATTACGACCTCTTTGAAAAGGTGCAGGCTGAAAAGCAAATTGAAGATGAAGCACAAGGTCGGATATTTAAGCCTTTGACCATTGCCACCATCTTTTCCTATGCGGCAAATGAGGCTGTACCGACTGATGACTTAACTGGCTTGATTCATGAAGAAGCCGCAGATATTCCAAGTCAGGTCAATTCATCCAGTCGGGATAAGCTAGATCGCTACATAGCGAATTACAATCGACAGTTTAAAACCAACTACAATTCTGGTGATCAATTTTATGCGTACTACCGCGACATTGCACAGCGCGTAAAAAACAGACAGATTGATATTCTAATCGTGGTCAATATGTTCCTCACGGGCTTTGACTCTAAGCCGTTAAATACCTTGTATGTCGATAAAAACCTAAAATATCATGGCTTGATTCAAGCATTCTCACGCACCAACCGTGTCTATAACGATAAGAAGCCATTTGGAAACATTATCTGCTTCCGTAACCTGAAACGTGCGACAGATGAAGCACTGGCGCTATTTTCCAATAAAGATGCGCAAAAGGTGGTACTGGTTCCAAGCTTTGAGGAAATTAAGCAGGATTATGATGCTGCTGTTCAGAAGTTGCTCAAGATCACGCCTGATTATCAAAGCGTGGATGATCTCATGACAGAAGATCAGCAGTTGGAGTTTATTAAGGCCTTCCGTGAAGTGATGCGTTATAACGCTCAGCTGCAAACCTTTATCGAATACGATCAGAACCAGACCGCTTTAGATAAACAGCACTTTGCCAATTTTGCTTCCAAGTATGCTGACTTATGTCGTGATGTACGCAAGACTACGAAAAAAGAAAAAGTCTCTGTACTGGATGATGTCGATTTCCAATTGGATCTGCTACATAGTGACCGGATCAATGTGGGCTATATTATCAATTTGCTGCAAATGGCTCTGGATAGCGGGGATGAGGCCAAACGCAAGAAATACGAAGCACAGATACATGATCTAATTGGTAATGAAGTTACCTTGCATGACAAGCAGGAACTGATTCAGAAGTTCATTGAAGAAAACATGCCGAAGATGATCAATGGTCAAAGCGTACAAGATGCCTTTGCACAATTTTGGGATATCGAAAAAGAACAGGCTTACCAGCAGCTTTGTGAACAGGAAAATCTAAAGCCTGAAGCGATGAAAGAAGTACTCGATCACTATGAATATACGCATCGTTTGCCACGTAAAGAAGAGTTGAAGGACTTACCAAACTATAAGGTTAAGCTGTTTGAGCGGGATAATGTTTTGACCAGTTTAATGGTGAAGACAAGGCAATTGATTGAGAAGTTTTATGTGGGATTTTAATTGAGGTAAGGCTTTGTTGCACAAACCTAGCTTAGAAGGGGCGCATACCATTGCGTAGCAGGGTCAAACCAAATGGCAATATTTCCGCGACTCATGAGTGCTCGGTTATATGCGGGCCAATTGGTTGTGCGGTAGATTTTGTGTGTAGGCTTCTTCATTTGAAAATTATATCGCTGAAAAACCCTTTACAGATAGGTTTGTGCAACAAAGCCACTTAATTTAAAAAAGAGATAAGTTAAAAAGAGCCGTCTAACAAGGCTCTTTTTTGCAAGCAGTATTAAGTAATCCTTTGATCTGCCCAGTAGCATGGAACAATGATCAGGCTATTTTCATGCAACCTTGACCATAATCGGACACCTAAATCCCGCTGCATATTTTGGACTGTGAAATTGGAAATCAGCAGGGTAGATTTCATATTGTCATAACGACTATATAAGACCTTATGCACCATCTCCAGGCGTTTTTCATGCCGGTCATGCAGGCCATATTCATCAATCACTAATAAATCAAAGCTGGAGAAATGGTCGATGACTTCCTTTTCAGAGCGTGAAGCATCTGACCAAGTGTCCATCATTTTTTGAGCAATTTCTGCACTGGTATAGTAGCGTGCAGATTTTGTACTGTTATGCAGAATGTTGCGAATAATTGATGCACTCAGATGGGTTTTACCTGTACCCGGTGTACCAATCATCAACATATTCGGGTTGTGGTCAGAAATAATCTGCTGTGCAAAGGCCTGACATAGCTTGATGGTATTGTCTTGTGCAGGGCATGCAACTACATAATTCTTGAAGCCACGATCCAGGTAGCGTTTATTGAGCCCTGAATTTTTAATTTTCTGTTGTAGCAATCGCTGTTGCAGTTCATTCTCATAGGCTGCATGTGAGTGATCGACGGTTTCTTTGGCACACAATTTACAGAGCCTGTGACCCGCAATTTCCATTAGGGGTATATGATGGGTAGGGCAAGCTGTTTCCGTTGTTTCTGCGCGAAACTGGAGCGTTTTAAGCATGGTATTCATGATTATTCTCCTAAATCCATTTTGAATTTTCTAAAAAACTCTCATTTTTTTCTTCAAAATTTGAAGATGAAGATGAAGATGAAGATGAAGATGAAGATGAAGATGAAGATGAAGATGAAGATGAAGATGAAGATGAAGATGAAGATGAAGATGAAGATGAAGGGCATGATTCAAGCATGACTTGAGTAATACTCGGGCTCTTCTCAGGAGCTGCTTGAGCATTTACTTTTCGTTGCTTGGTTGATGCTTGAGCATCACTTGCGGATTTACCCCAACGTGCTTGAGCTGCATTTTTAGCTTTATCAGATTTCATTTGCTGATTTTGCAATGCCTGGCTTTTTAAACTGGTTAAAAAACTTGAATGAATCTGCTCAGACTCGACTTCAAACAATTCCAGAGCCATCAGCGTATTCAACAAAGTTTTAGCCTTGGTGTGCTGAGGTAATTTCGTGATGCTACATACAGTAGCTAGGTCATGAGGGATGGCACCATTTTTCCAGAAATCCATCATTAACAGCAGTGCCGCACCAATTTGTTCTGCCGTCATTCGTGCAAATTTTGCCTGTAGGTCGCCAATATAGAGTGGCATCCAAATTGAAATATCTTTATGCATGTGTTCACCTTTTTATAGATATAGAGGGGCTAAGGTCATCGATTGGATGACCTTCTGTCTGTGTTTGTTTTATTAGTGAGCGAGACTCATTAAGCGGAGACGGGCCTGTTGGGCCAAGTCATCGTAATGGGCTTGCCCTTCATCCAACATTCGCTGTAACCAGAGTCTCAACGCCTGGTGATCATCGAAGCATTTATTGATTTCCAACAAAAAAGCTAGATTGTGAAGTTTGGGAATGTGTAGCTCATGGATTAATTCACGAGCGACCATATCTGCTTCAGCGCTGACGACCACACCACCAAAGAAAGCTTTACTATTCATGTGCAAGCTCCTCTGTATTTAGTTTTTCCAGCATGGCTTCAAATGCACTGCCATCGCGGCGCGTAACATTGGGAATATAGCGGCTATAGACCCGGAACAGCATTTCAGTCGTTGAATGGCCCAGCTGGCGTGCGATCCATTCTGGATTCTCGCCTGCCGACAGCCAGAGCGTTGCAGCGGTATGACGTGTTTGATAAGCACGACGAGGCTTTAGTCCTAAATAGCGTAGCAGGGGATGCCAGACACGTTTATTCACTAAACGATAATCGAGAGGTCCACCATCGCGGTTACAGAAGACAAACTCTGATTTACCATTATTTAAGCTTTTCTGTTGCAGAAAGGCCTGATAAACCCGATCACTCATCTGGATCGTGCGGTCAGAACCATAAGTTTTAGTTCCACCAAGCTCCCCATTCACCAATGCTTCACGAATGTGGATTTCCCGACGTTGTAAGTCCACATTTTTCCATTGCAAGCCATCGATCTCACTGGTGCGCATACCTGTGAAAAATCGAACAGTATAATAAGGCTTAAAATCATCACGAACTGTGGCAAGGATTGCGTGTACTTCCTTTAATGAAAAAGGTGTTACTTCAATCTTTCCTTGCTTTAAGTTCTTGATATTTTTATAAGGGCTATCAAATTCATATCGTTCGGCAGCACTATCGAGTATCATACGAAGCACTATCATAATCTGGTTGATTCTTGATGGTGAAAGGCATTCTTGGTTTTTTCCGTTAGTCACTTTGGCGAGGGATGAACGGAATCCAAGAATGTCTGACTTTTTAATATTAATAACAGGAATTGCGCCAAAAAAAGGGATCAAGTACTTTTTGATTACAATTTGAATTTTTCCCTTGTAGCTTGTACGCCACTCTATTTCTTTATCAGTGAACCAGATTTCACAGAACTTTGAAAATAGAGGTGTTTTAGAGCTGATTTCATTTACTCTGTTTTCTGCATTTTTGATTTCTTTCAAACGAGAACTTTTTGGAAAGTACTTAGCATAGTCAAAAATACCCAATAAGATTTCCGCTTCCATTCGCTCAATCACTTTTTCAAGCTTTTTGCGATTTGGAGCATTGTCTTCAAGAGCTGTTGTTTCACGACAACGGATGTTTAAGTATCGAAAATCGACACATAACTTACCGTATCTAGTACGGATGGCAGCCATAATAATATCCTCCTTATTGAAGTTGTAGGCTGTGTAGCGAGCCTAAAGTGGTTTTAGTCATATCTTCTTCAATACGCTCCCATACATATAAAATTTTGCGTCCACCAAAAGGGCGGATGTAATGAATGCCTTCGATTAGAACACTGTCCTTCAACTGATTTCGGATAGTGCGTTCGTTGTAATGGATTCGTTCCGCCAGTTCTTTTGTAGTAATATAAGTAAGATTCATGTTTGTATCCTTTTATAAAGTATCACAATGGTGTTATTTAAGATCACAATGCAATAATAAATGCGTTTAATACATCATGCAAGTACTTTATTACACAATGGTGGTAATTAATGATAGTTTGTAACTTGCCTGTTCTTTTGGCGGAACGAAGAATGAAAGTGGCAGATGTAGCTCGGGCAACCGGAATGAGTAAGACGACTTTACATAAGCTTTATAATGGTCAATCAACTCGTATTGATTTTGAAACATTAGAAAAATTGTGCGTATTGTTAAATGTAGACGTTGGCGATTTATTAAAGTTCAAGCCAGATGAATAATTATTGCTAATAAAAAGCGTCATGTAATTTAATAATTTTCTAGTTAGTATATTGTTTTTATTAAGTATTTTTGGTGACCAAATTTGGTCACCATTTTTATAAAGTAGTGAAAAAGACTTCAATAAAAGTCAGAATGAAGTATTTTAAGTTTTTTTAGAATTACTCAGCCGATGTTCACTAAAATTTATACAAAATCTTTAATATATTGATCTATATGTGATGGTTACAGGGCACGTTTAGGTCACTTTTGGTCACGTAAGCCCACTCTTAACTGATCTAACTTAACTTTTTACTCGCGTTGAAGCTGATAGCTTTATAGACTGAAAGAAAAAATATTATTTAAAATCAATAATAAAAAAAGCCCCCATCTTTCGATGAGGGCTTTTAGAATTTGGAGCGGGAAACGAGACTCGAACTCGCGACCCCAACCTTGGCAAGGTTATGCTCTACCAACTGAGCTATTCCCGCGGAGTCTATAAAGTTTTTTAAGTGAAAAAACTAAATGAAAAAATTTTGAGCGGGAAAGGAGACTCGAACTCCCGACCCCAACCTTGGCAAGGTTATGCTCTACCAACTGAGCTATTCCCGCATGCCGTGTATAATACATTATGCAAAAATAGGGTCAATAACTTTGTGAAAAAACTTGTATCAATTGCATAAAATAAAACCATTTTGTCCATGTTTGCTGATTTTCTAAACAGGATTGAGATTGGAAATCCGACTTTTCGCTTGAAATGGATAAATGATTGCTGTGACGGGCACGAAGATTGAATCGGAACACGTTATACTGAAGCCAAAGATTGAGCTATTTGGGAGTGTTATTGTGAATATAGAACAGCAACTGATTCAGTGCCTGCAAGATTTGTCGCCGCTGCATTTAGAGGTGGTGAACGAATCATCGGGTCATGGCGGCTATTTCCCCGGTAAAGAATCACATTTTAAGGTGATTGTGGTCAGTGACATTTTCCAAGGCTTACGTTTAGTACAACGTCATCAAAAAATCTATGCGGCTGCTGGGGACTTGCTAGCTCCCGAGCGTATTCATGCACTGGCAATTCATGCTTTTGTGCCATCGGAATGGCAAGGACAAGCAACACCCAGTCCTGAATGTGCGCATGCACCAAAAGTTGAATAAGAAGGAAGATTAAACAATGGATTTGCAGTTAACCGTTAAAATTGTGCATATGATTGCCGTGACCCTGTTAATTGGGGCAATCATTGCACGTGGTTTGACTTTATTTGTTGGAGTAAAGGGGAATCAACCGAATCCGGTGGCACGGAAACTTTTGGTCGCATGGCAGCATCTGGCTATGACGGTCATCATTTTGACCGGGCTAACGTCTTTGGTAATTAAACATTTTGAAGTGCAGCCTTGGTTCTATGCCAAAATTGTGTTGTTCCTGGTATTACTGTCATCTTTAATTAAAACCTATAAAAAAGATGACAGCATTTTATTGGCACAACGTCGCGCAGGTTTGACCATTGCGGTGGTTACGCTGATCGCCCTCATCAGTCTGGTGATGATTAAGCCGAATTTTGGTTAATTGTTAGACATAATTATTCTAGTCGCAAGGCGTGTAGGTTAAACTGCAATTCATAGATAACTATAAATGATAGGGGATTCCAATGCTGATACGTGTGGTTTTTAATCAAAAAGGTGGGGTAGGCAAGTCCAGTATTGCAGTGAATTTGGCGGCAATTAGTGCACATCAAGGTTTGAAAACCTTGCTGATTGATCTCGATCCACAAGCCAATTCCAGTCAATATCTATTGGGGGATGATGCGACCTATACGGTAGATAAACCGGCGCTGGAACCGAATATTGAAAACTATTTCGAAGAAGTGCTGGGCACGACCCAAAGCAAGGGGCTTTTAGGCAATGCCATTGGTTCTATTTTAAAGAGCCGTGATAAAGGTCTGGAGCGCTATGTGCACCAATCCCCTTTTAAAAATCTGGATGTGATTCCTGCAAGTCCCACTTTGGGTGCACTGGCATATGCCTTAGAGTCAAAACACAAGATTTATAAATTACGTGATGCCTTGCAACAACTGCAAGGGCAGTATGACCGGGTTTATATCGATACTCCGCCTGCGTTTAACTTCTTCACGTTATCGGCGCTGATTGCAGCCAGTCGCGTGCTGATTCCTTTTGATTGTGACGTATTTTCCAAACGCGCTTTGCAGACCCTGATTGAAAATGTCATTGAAACTCAAGATGATCATAATGACCGACTGGAAATTGAAGGGATTGTGGTCAACCAGTTTCAGGCACAGGCCAAATTACCGCGTGAAGTGGTGCAACAGCTGAAAGATGAAAGCTTGCCGGTGTTAGATAGCATGTTGCCGCCTTCCATCTTAATGAAAGAATCACATCTGAAAAATCAGCCTTTAATCCATTTGGCAACCGATCATAAATTGACGCAAGCCTATCAATCGTTGTTCAATGAAATTGAGCATATATAAGTATTGAGATTTCTCATGAAAACGATTTATCTAAGCCTCCTTCTGGGAAGTACGGTCTTATTGGGTGCCTGTGCAACGACGGTGAAACCGAGCTATGTTTCTCCGACCCAGTATCAAGCACTCAATTGCCAGCAGTTGCAAAGTGAATATAACCGTATTCAGCAATATATCGACAATGGTGTGCAAGCACCAAAACGCACTGGCGTCGGTGTGGGTGTTGGTGTGGGCGGCGGTTGGGGCAGTCATGGCGGTTGGGGAATTGGCCCGAGTGTTTCGGTAAATATGGGACAATCTTCAAATACCAAAAATACTGAACTGGCACGTTTGTTAGGCGAGCAAGAAGCAGTAGTGCAGGCAGCACAATTCAAAAATTGTCCTATTATTGTTCGCAAGAAAGTTCAATAATTAATCGATTAATCACTCTATTCTTGTTCTTTAATCAAGGCTGGGGTGATTAAATTTTAGCAAAATGTTTCAATGTAAATATTATTAATATCAACTGGTTGTTATTTTTTAATGTAATCTTTAAACGCATCAGGTGATGTTTTTTTATCGAGAAATACTTGTCATTTTTTATCGGTTTCATATAAGGTGTGCCCCAGTTTAAGGGTGATATCAGGCAGTTATGATCGAGAGTTGGCTTTTTGTATTGGCAGTGATTGCGGTATTGATGATTCCGGGTCCAACCAATGCATTACTTGCAAGCTCAGCTTATCAACAAGGCATTGCCAAAACCAGTCTGTTTATTCCGGCAAAATTGCTCGGCTATTTTTATGCTATTAATTTATGGGCATTGTTCATTCATTTATGCAGTCCGGTGTGGCCGAATTTTATCCATATCCTGCATGTTTGTAGTGCCATTTATGTGAGTTGGATGGCTTTCCATTTGTGGAAAGCGTCAGATTTAGAAAAGCATAATCAACATCACCGTTCTATCCAGCCGCGCCAACTATTTTTCTCTACCTTCAAAAATCCTAAAGCCTTATTATTTGCTGCCGGTGTTTTACCGCTTGAAACCTGGAACAATCCGACTAATTTTGTGTTGGTATTTGCGGCATTCAGTTTGGTGCTGTTGCCTACGGCAGTGTTCTGGATGTCTTTTGGGCGTGCAATTTTGGCAGGTCAGTCCAGTCAAATAAAAGCCGATCTGTTATATAAAGGATCGGCCATGTTACTCATTATGTGTATGTTGCCTGTAGTGGTTCGATTTTTTTAATTTTTATTTCACATACCACACAGGAGTTTAAGCGGTCTTTTTCAGCTTTTGGCGAATAAAACCAATGATACCCGGCAAGACACTAATAATAATGATGCCAAAAATCAGATGGGTAAAATTGTCTTTGACAATTGGCATATTGCCAAATAGATAGCCCAGAGTCACAAAGGAACCGACCCAGCAAATGGCACCAATCACGTTAAAACTCAGGAAATATTTATAATTCATATGGCCTGCACCGGCGACAAATGGGGCAAAGGTACGGGCAAAAGGAACAAAACGTGCAAAAATAATGGTTTTACCGCCGTGTTTTTCAAAGAATTTTTGCGTATAGGTTAAATGCTTTTTATTAATGAATCGTGATTCAATTTCAAATACACGCGGCCCAATAAATTTACCAATATGATAATTCAGGGTATCGCCTAATACTGCTGCAGCAAATAGCAAGATGACCAGTACATAAGGATTCATTGCCCCTGTAGACGCCGCCAATGCCCCTGCAGCGAACAGCAGGCTATCACCCGGCAGAAACGGCATTACCACTAAACCGGTTTCTACAAAAATAATCAAGAAAAGAATGGCATAAATCCACACGCCGTAATCGGTGATAAATTTGAGCAGATGGGCATCAACGTGTAAGATAAAATCAAGCAGTTCCATGGCGCTACAGACAGCAAAAATGTGCTGAAATCCTAGCAGTCTGGGGCATGAAAGTCAGTACCAAAAAGAAAATTAATTGCATTTTCATCCTTCCCTTTTTTCGCAACGATTTATCTTACAAATTATTTATTGACCCTGATAAAAACAGGCTTAGGATGAAGAGGTCATTAAAACAAAAATCAAAAGGTGACCTCATGTTTAATCCTAATATGACAATAAAAAATTTACTTCAAGGCTCACAAACCGATGCTTTTACCAGCTTGGTTGCGCGTGTGCTAATTGCTTATATTTTTCTGGCTTCGGGCTGGATGAAAATCAATGCTTATGCTGCAACGGGTGGGTATATGGAGTCTAAAGGTGTTCCGGCCAGTCTGCTGCCTTTGAGTATCCTGGTCGTCGCTGGCGGTGGTCTGGCCTTGCTTTTTGGTTTCCAGGCCCGCCTGGCTGCCTTGGGCTTAGCCATTTTTACCTTTATTTGTGGCTTTATTTTCCACGGCACCGGGACTCCGGATGATGCCATTCACCTGATGAAAAATATTGCCATGACTGGTGGACTATTGTTCCTGATGTTGCACGGTGCAGGTAAATTCAGTGTAGATGACATGCTAGAGAGACCATCACCAGAATTGAGGAAAATAGAAGGTTGATTCTAGTTTGTACAGGCCTTTTTGTAATTACATAAAAGCTGTGCACAGTACATAAAAGCTGCGTACAAATTGCCAGAACTTTGCTTCAATAAAGCTTGATGAAGCTACCAAGGTGGAGTCAGTCATGAAGCAAATGTTATGGGTAATTTTTATCTCTGGTGTAATGTTTTCTACAGCATCCTGGGCGGGTAAAAGTGATCAGATGATCGTGAATGAAGCTGCCCAAAATATGGTAACGGTTGCGGAAGCAAAACAGCTGGCAGATGAAACTGCAGTGACCTTATCCGGCGTTATTGTCAAACGAATACGGGGCGATCATTTTGAGCTCAAAGATGGTTCCGGTTCAATTGACATTGATGTAGATGATGATTTCTGGAAACCGATGGGCTTAAAAGCCGGTGATCAGGTGAAAGTGATGGGTGAAGTGGATACCCAGAGTGGCCAATCCACCAACATCGATGTCGTTAAAATAGAAAAACTGGCAAATCGTAAGGATCAATGGCTTTGGTATAATCAAAACTAAGCTGCAAAATTTTACTTAATCACCAAAGTTTTAGAGAACATACGGCAAGATCAGACTGATGGAGTGGGCCAATATCTATCAGGACGATATTGAACGATATCCAAATCGTGAAAATAGAAAAATGGTAAAACAACAAGGCATCCACAGGGGTGCTTTGTTGTGCCAGAAATATAATGCAATCAACGAATTGAAAGCCTTGTGCGAATAGTGTGCTTAATGCGCCGAAAAATGATAGAATGCAGCGCTTATTTCGTTTGCCTTGCATAGTTGTTTGTCATGACTACCAATACTCAAATCACTGAAGACCGCATCCTGATCCTGGATTTCGGTTCTCAATACAGTCAGCTGATTGCACGTCGTGTGCGTGAAGCTGGTGTATATTCTGAAATGTATGCCTATGACATGTCTGAAGAAGACATTCGCGCATTTAAACCAAACGGTATCATCTTGTCGGGTGGTCCGGAAAGTGTTCATGAAGAAGGTAGTCCACGTGCGCCTGAAGTTGTATTCAACCTGGGCGTACCTGTATTGGGTATTTGCTACGGCTTGCAAACCATGTCCGAACAGCTTGGCGGTAAAGTAGAGCCAGGTACCGTGCATGAGTTTGGTTATGCTGCGGTAGACGTTTTGGTTCGTGACCAGCTTCTTGGTGATTTAAACGATGGTGACAACAAACTCAATGTTTGGATGAGCCATGGCGATAAAGTCAGTGCAATTCCAGAAGGTTTTTCTGTTACTGCCAGCACACCAAGCTGTCCATTTGCAGCAGTAAGCGATGAAAAACGCCGTTTCTATGGCGTACAGTTCCACCCGGAAGTGACCCATACTGCTAAAGGTGCCGAGTTATTGTCTAACTTCGTACACAGCATCTGTGGTTGCCGTAATCTTTGGAACTCTGAAAATATTATCGACCTTCGTGTTGAACAGTTACGTGAACAAATTGGCGACCAAAAAGTATTGCTTGGTCTTTCAGGTGGCGTAGATTCATCTGTAGTTGCTGCGCTTCTTCATAAAGCCATTGGCGATCAGTTGACTTGCGTATTTGTAGATAACGGTTTGCTCCGTTTGAACGAAGGCGAGCAAGTGATGGACATGTTTGCGAAAAACATGGGTATCCGTGTGATTCGTGCCGATGCTGAAGAACGTTTCTTGACTGCACTTGCAGGTGAAGTTGATCCTGAGAAAAAACGTAAAATCATTGGCCGTGAATTCATTGAAGTCTTTGCTGAAGAAGCACGTAAGCTTGATGGCGTAAATTTCCTTGCACAAGGTACAATTTATCCCGACGTAATCGAATCAGCTGCAACTAAAAACGGTAAGGCACACGTAATTAAATCACACCACAATGTGGGCGGTTTGCCGGAAGATTTAGCATTTGAACTGGTTGAGCCAATTCGTGACTTGTTTAAAGATGAAGTACGCCGTTTAGGTACCACTTTAGGTTTACCGCACGAAATGCTTTATCGTCATCCGTTCCCAGGTCCAGGTTTGGGCGTGCGTATTTTGGGTGAAGTGAAAAAAGAATATGCCGACATTCTTCGTCTGGCTGATGACATCTTCATGCAAGAACTTCGCGCTAGCGGTTGGTATGACAAAACTGCTCAAGCCTTCGCTGTATTCCAACCGGTTAAATCGGTAGGTGTCGTGGGTGATGGTCGTCGTTATGCATGGGTGATTGCACTTCGTGCCGTTGAAACTGTTGACTTCATGACAGCACGTTTTGCGCATCTTCCATATGAACTGGTAGACAAGATTTCGACTCGTATCATGAACGAAATTAAAGATGTTTCACGTGTAGTATATGACGTGTCATCTAAGCCACCAGCGACAATTGAGTGGGAATAATTTTCTAAAGAAAATTATATAAAAAAGAGCGCTTAGGCGCTCTTTTTTATATAAT